>JALXCS010000252.1 GCA_026990815.1 Methylomonas sp.
CCTTTGCTTTTGCCGATAAATCGTTTTGAAATTTATTTAAATAATTATCAAAAAGAGCATTTATTTTTTTTCTTGTCTTTTCTCGCTCTTTTTTCTTATTTTCAATTTCTGCTTGAGGTCTAATTGATAGCAATATTTAAACTTCAGTTAAAAAAAACGGGCCAACACCGGCCCGTTTTAATTTTCAAAAAATAATTTTCCTGTTAATGCGTGTTTCTTCTGGCTAGGCTGAGTCCGGTAACTCCAGTGATCAATAACAGCCAGGCACCAGGCAATGGTACTGAATTGATGCTTGGTGAGTTAGGCAGTGAAATGATTGCACCATCTGGAAATGCCGGGTCTCCAGTTTGTACTTGTGAATTATCCCATGAGGCCTGATAGGGAGCCTGACCTTCAGCAAAACCAGATTCAAAACTGAATCCTGCTTGTGATTGGCCTGGGAGAATTCCGGAACAATCATACACATCAATTCCAATACAATACCAATGTAATACCTTACTATGACTATTGAATGGATTAACCGCTTCTGATCCATATAGCCCATCAAAAATAGTTTTCCACGGATCTCCCGGAGATTGCCAAACAGCAACCCCCTGCCAACCAGTAGCTTGATTTGGCTGTCCAATTGTTTCTATAGCATACCTCCAACCTGCCGGGGACTGGATATTATTAATTCCCATATCGTCAAAATAGGGTAATTCCCAGTCCATTATTATTCTGCCAAATTCATCCATTTCATCATTATGTACAACAAACTTATAAGTCCAACTGCCGCCTCCGTTATCAATAACATCGTCACTGACATGCGACTGTAGAGAATCAGTTGGTAACGGGGCAACAACGACAGCTTGTGCCTGTCCTATTGAAAATATTCCTAAACTGAGTACTCCGGAAAAAATCAGGAATTTAGCAAGTATTGTTTTTTTCACTCTCTTTTCTCCATAATTTCACAGATATAAAAACTAAATTAGCTACAAACAACCTTTAGCTAGTAGTAAACAATAGATAGAACTTTAAAATAGACAAGGGGTATTTGCAGCGAAAATGTCTCCATTAATATCAAAACTACTATCGATGGAGACACAAGCTGGACTCACACAAATTCAATCATACTAATTATAGCACCACCAGCCTAACATTCAACATAAGCCGCGCAACTTTTAAGGATAGATTTCCTCATCATCTTCATCTGAAGGTTCAAGCATTTCCGGTAACGCTTTTGGCCCTCGCAAGTCAGGATGAAGTCTTTTCTCCGAAATTACAATCGCTGTATGCATCCATATCAAAGAAACAGCAACAATGATAAAAAGCAACATGAAACAACTAGTCCAAATACCAATTATGTCATTCATAAAACCAAAGCAAATAGGTAAAACAAAACCACCCAGACCACCAATCATGCCAACCAAACCACCGACTGAACCCACATGACCAGGATAGTAAACAGGAATATGCTTGTACACCGCAGCTTTACCGAGTGACATAAAAAAACCTAAAATAATGGTCAAAATAACAAAAGGAACCAATGCCATTCTGATAGTAAATTTTATTGGCCCCTCAATACCATGAACTACATAATCTGTAGCCGGATACGACATCAAAAACAGGCACAATAAACAACTGATAAAAGTCATATACATCACTTTTCTTGCGCCAATCAAATCGGATAACCAGCCACCTAAGGCTCTGAATAGACTACCCGGTAAAGCATAACATGCCGCTAACATTCCGGCAGTTGCAATATCCAGATGATATACCCCCATATAATATCGAGGCAACCATAATGCTAAAGCTACATATGCTCCAAATACAAAAAAGTAATACGTTGCAAAACGCCACACGCGCAAGTGCTTCAATGGTGACAATTGCATCCAGGCTGGTTGAACTTTTTCACCTTTCGCTTTTCTGAGTTTAGTAGCCGGATCTTCTTCAGTGGAAAACCAGAAAAGTATCGCAGTCGTTAATAAAATTGCAGCATATATTCTGGCCACATTTTCCCATCCATAGGCAACCAACAAGAAGGGCGCGCCAAAGTTAGTAATTGCCGCACCGACATTCCCCATGCCAAAAACACCTAGTGCAGTTCCTTGCCGATCTTTTTCAAACCACCGTGATACGTAGGCTATTCCGACTGCAAAAGAGCCTCCGGCTAAGCCAACACCTAGTGCGGCAAGTAAATACATCGGATAGGTTGTTACCGAAGCAAGCAACCATACTGCAACAGACGTCGTCACCATCAGCAAGAAATAGACGATGCGACCACCATATTGATCAGTCCAGATACCTAAAAAAATTCGGCTCAAAGAACCCGTTAAAATTGGCGTAGCTACCAACAAGCCAAATTCAGAATCATTAAGCCCAAGATTTTGCTTTATCTTGATGCCGATAATAGAAAAAATAGTCCAGACTGCAAAGCAAACGGTAAAAGCAACAGTACTGACAATTAAACTCTTGGTCTGTTGACCTCGAGTTACACCATCTAGTTCATGCATTTGATTCCCCCTTATTTTTTGTGGATATTAAAGCGTAACTAATTTGTATATTTATCATTATTGCGGTAAAAGGTATAAAAAAAAATTTGGAGTGACGAGATGTTTTTTAGATTCACCTCAAGCTAGCCCTCTCTCCATCAAGAGAGGGCTAGAATCATTAAATCGACAACTCCTTTTTTATCGCTGTTTGACCATTTTTGTTCTAACCAGCTGGTAGGGTCTGAATATATAGCTAAACGGTGCGCTCCATACGTGGACCAATCGGGTAAATGGAAACAAAAAGAATACTGTCATCCCCAAGAACAAATGCAATTTGTAAATAAAGCCTACATCGTCTAATAAGTAGGGTTCTGCATTCAGTTTCAGTACGCCTTGAACCCATTCGGCAAGCATAATCATTGTTGTAGCTTCATCATTGACAGCATGGTAAATGGAAACAAAAATACTCAGCAAACCAACCGCCAAAGTAACCAATATCCAATCTAAAATAAAGATGTCCATAAAGCGGCTGTTGGCTCTTACACGAGAATTAAACATCCGTCTCCGCCATAAGATCACACCACCGATCATGCATATCGAGCCAAATAATGCGCCCAGGGTAATCGCAATATATTGATGCGCCAAATCGGAAATTCCCATTTTTAAAAATAACCAATGTGGCGTCACCAAGCCGGCAAAATGTCCAAAAAACAAAGCCAGAACCCCGATATGAAATAGGATACTACCTTTGCGAAGTAATTCTTTCTCAAACAATTGACTGGAATCGGCTTTCCAGGTGTATTGCTCTCTGTCAAACCGAATCAGACTGCCTACAAAAAAAGTAGTCAGGGCAATATAGGGGTAAACGCCAAAAAGAAAATTCGTCAGATTCATAATAATACCTATGCAGCTATATCGGCAAGATGTCCATGCTGTTCCACCATTCTGACCAGTGGCGCGTATGGACTGTTGTTTTCTTCAAGACGACTGGCAATAATATCTGTCGCCTGTACAGTTTGTTGCAGGAATGATCGAGCACTCGGGAGGTCATCCATGGTTGCAACATATTCCAGAATCAACGGCAAATAGTCTGGCAATTCACCATCACCAATTTCAAACCCGGTTGATTTGTACAATTCGGATAATTGAATCAATGCCGGCCCTCGATCCCTGTCTTGCTCATCAAACAAATGATAGGTCAGATACAAGGAATGCTCCGCAACCAAATCAAAAGTGTTGACATATTCGGCTTGAAATTTCGTCAACGACATCGACGATGCCCAATCAATGAATGCATCCAGTTTTTGTTTGTCTTCCACTGGCAAATCGGTTTGCTCAGCAAGTGTTTGTCTAATATCGCCCCAATGCTCGACCAATTCCTTGCCTGGATATTCCAATAAGATCGATAAAATTTTGTAAACCGGAATCATGCCTTTTCTCCATCAGAGCGTTTGGCTGCCGGATGATAACGGACAAATTCAAGAACATCTTCAGTTTTCTTGCGTCGATCAGGAAAAATAGAAGCATTTGGACTGATACTGCAGCCATCATTCCCAAAACTGAAACCATTATCACCCTGAAAGCTATGAAAATCCTCATGACGCAGTTCTTCATGACTGGTTGGAATAACAAACCGGTCTTCATAATTGGCGATGGCCATGTAACGATACATCTCACGAACAGATGCTTCATCCAGACCCACTTCTTCCAAAACTGCCAAATCAGTTTTACCTTCCACATTCAGTGAACGATAAAAACTGCGCATCGCAATCATTCGTTTCAAGGCCATAACAATCGGCTCTTCTTTACCCGCAGTCAGCATATTGGCAAGGTACTGAATCGGCAAACGCATAGTTTCGATTTTAGGGATAACACCATCAGGAGCAGTTTCCAGATTACCTTGGTCAATTTGTGCCTGAACCGGTGACAAAGGCGGTACATACCAAACCATCGGCATGGTTCGATATTCGGGGTGCAATGGAAAAGCAACCTTCCACTCAACCGCCATTTTATAAATAGGTGATTGTTGTGCTGCTTCCAGCCAGGATTCAGGAATACCGTCCACCCTCGCCTGTTTAATCACCTCTGGGTCATTCGGATCTAAAAACAGATCCAGTTGCGCCTGGTACAGATCTTGTTCATTTTTAACAGAAGCCAGTTCTTCAATGCGATCTGCATCATAAAGCATCACACCATTGTAACGAATCCGGCCAACACAAGACTCTGAACAAACCGTTGGTAATCCTGATTCAACCCGAGGATAGCAAGCGGTACATTTTTCTGCCTTGCCTGACTCCCAATTGAAAAACATTTTTTTGTAGGGGCAAGCACTAATACACATACGCCAGCCGCGACATTTGTCCTGATCAACCAGAACAATACCATCTTCTTCACGCTTGTATAAAGAACCTGAGGGACAAGAGGCAACACAAGCAGGATTGATGCAGTGATTACAAATACGCGGTAAATACATCAAAAAGGTCTGCTCAAATTCTGCATAGACCTGTTTTTCCATGTCATTAAAGTTACTGTCCTCTCCACGCGCTTCAAATGTACCACCCAGATCATCTTCCCAGTTGGGTCCCCATTCGATTTTTTCCAGACGACTACCATCAATCAGCGAACGCGGTCTCGCTGTTGGCGTCGCTTCACTCAATTTACTGTTTTGCAAATGGGCATAGTCATAGGTGAATGGTTCGTAATAATCATCAATCGTCGGCATGTTTGGATTCATGAAAATATTACGCAGAATATTCAGTCGATTACCGGGTTTTAATTGCAACTTGCCTTTTACCAGCTCCCAACCACCATTCCATTGTTCCTGGTCTTCCCAGTTTTTGGGATAACCAATACCCGGCTTAGTTTCTACATTGTTAAACCAGACATATTCCATGCCTTTACGATTAGTCCAGACATTTTTACAGGTTACCGAGCAGGTGTGACAACCAATACACTTGTCGAGATTAAAGACCAGTGAAAAATTTGCTCTTACTTTCATTTTATTTCCTCGCCTTATTTGCTTTCTTCACAAGTGTAAGGTGCTTGATGAACACCATCAGGATTGAGCGCTGCCTCGTGATCATCGGTTAACGGTTTTTCCAGCCACTGAATATCAGCATTTTCGATCTTATGTACGATGACATATTCATCACGCTGTGATCCTACAGTACCGTAATAATTCAGACCATAACTCAACTGTGCATAACCACCAATCATGTGAGTTGGTTTGACGGTGATTCGGGTAACACTATTATGAATACCGCCACGCTTGCCAGTTGTATTTGATCCCGGTGCATTAACATTCTTCTCCTGGGCGTGATACATCATCGCCATGCCATCAGGAATACGTTGACTGACCACCACGCGAACCATCGTCGCACCATTGACATTAAGCACTTCTGCCCAATCATTGTCTTCCATACCTATGGACTGTGCATCATTCTCTGAAATCCAGATATGCGGTCCGCCACGAGATAAACTTAGCATCCGTAAATTATCATGGTAAGTACTGTGAATACCCCACTTGCCATGCGGAGTAAGCCAATTCAATGTTAAATGTGGTTTGCCATCCAGTTTTTCCTTCATGAGAGCAGTACTTTGCATATCAACAGCAGGCCGGTAACTACAAAAACCTTCCCCGAAATCGCGCATCCATTGATGATCTTGATAGAACTGAGCCCGGCCGGTTATGGTTCTGAAAGGAATGCGTTCATGGATATTGGTATATCCAGCGTTGTAACTGACCTTTTCAGATTCAATACCACTCCAGGTCGGTGCAGTAATGATTTTTCTTGGTTGCGCTTTAATATCGCGGAAGGTAATTTTCTCATCCTCCCTCGCTAAGGCCAGATGAGTATGGTCAATGCCGGTTTTTTTACTGAGCGATTTCCATGACCTTACAGCAACTTCACCATTGGTTTCAGGCGCTAAAGCCAAAATTGCTTCACAAACATTAATATCATTCTCTAATGAAGGCATGCCTTTACTCACGCCCTCTTCCTGAATCGTATAATTAATCTCTTTCAGGTGCTCATATTCCTTTTCAGTTTCCCAGTCGATACCCTTAATATTATTCCCTTGTTCCCTTAATAACGGCCCAAGAGAAGTATATTTTTTGTAGGTATCTGAAAATTCACGCTGCACAAGTTTTAATAAAGGCAAAGTCTTTCCTGGAACTGGTTCACAATCCCCTTTCTTCCAGTCCTTAACATCCAGGGCTTGAGCAATTTCAACTGGCGTATCATGCAAAATAGGCAAAGCAACCAGATCCTTCTGTGGTTCCAAATGTTTTTCTGCCAGTTCTGAAAAACGCTTGGCAATAGTTTTAAAAATCTGCCAATCGGATTTGGATTCCCAACCCGGATCAACCGCTTGAGTTAATGGATGGATAAAAGGATGCATGTCAGTGGTATTCAAATCGTTCTTTTCATACCACGTCGCTGTGGGCAACACGATATCCGAATAAGCGCCAGTCGAATTTAACCGAAAATTGATATCCACCATCAAATCCAGTTTGGCAATAGGTGCATCTTTATGCCATTTAATTTCTTTGCCCTTAGCATCTGGTAAAACATCCTGCATTACTGCATTTTGCGCACCCAGCAAATGTTTTAGGAAATATTCATGGCCTTTAGCACTGGCACCGATTAAATTGGCCCGCCAGACAAACAAGTTACGAGGGTGATTTTCCGGCGCATCAATGTCTTCTGCCGCAAAGGCGATATCGCCAGATTTTAGTTTTTCAATCACATAATCGGCAACGCTTTTTTCATCTTTTGCGCCAGCCTTTTCTGCTTCCTTAACAATTTCAAGTGGATTTTTATTAAAATGCGGTGCCGATGGCAACCAACCCAGACGCTGTGAAACCACATTGTAATCAGCCAGGTTGTAACCTTTATAGGTCTTGCTTGCCGATGACGCCAACAAGGCATCAGCATTCAGGGTTTCATAACGCCATTGATCGGTATGAAAATAAAAATAAGAAGTGCCGTTCATGTGGCGAGGCGGCTTTTGCCAGTCCAGGGCAAATGCAATCGGCGCCCAACCTGACTGTGGCCGTAATTTTTCCTGGCCAACATAATGCGCCCAGCCGCCACCACTTTGACCAACACAGCCGCACATGTGCAGCAGGTTCATAATGGCGCGATAATTCATGTCATTGTGATACCAGTGGTTGATACCAGCGCCCAGTATCACCATGGATTTACCCATGGTTTTAGCAGCATTATCGGCAAATTCACGGCCGGTACGAATGATGTCGGCTTGTTTAACCCCAGTAATTTTTTCCGCCCAGGCAGGGGTGTTGGGGATACTGGCGTCATCATATCCTTTGGCACAAGCACCGCCCAAACCGCGATCAATACCATATTGCGCCAGTTGCAAATCAAAAACGGTGGCAACCAATACTTCCTTGCCATCCAGTTGCATTTTTTTGACAGGCACATTGCGTTTCATTGGCTGGTCCTTCCCGGATTCAAAATTTGGGAACAACACTTCTGCCACATCATCTTTATCAAAGATCAGACTCAAACGAGGCTTGCTGGTTTTTCTGCCGATTTTTTTTGCTTGCAGATTCCATTTGCCATCTTCGCCCCAGCGAAAACCCACCGAACCATTTGGTGCAATCACATCGCCACTGCTTTCATCAATAACAACGGTCTTCCATTCGGGATTATTTTCTTCTCCCAAAGCCTTATCAAAATCCGAAGCTCTGAGAAACCGGCTTGTGTTATAGGATTTACCTTTTTTATCCAACATGACCAGCATTGGTAAATCAGTATAAGCACGAGCGTATTCTTCAAAATAGGCATCTTGCTTGTCGACATAAAATTCCTTTAGCGCCACATGACCCATTGCCATGAAAACTGCGGCATCAGTACCTTGTTTGGCCGGCATCCATAAGTCGGCAAATTTTACATTTTCTGCATAATCTGGCGAAAGCACGACAACTTTTGCGCCTTTATAACGGACTTCTGAATAAAAATGGGCATCCGGGGTCCGGGTCATTGGTACGTTGGCGCCAGCTAAAATCAAGTAGGTTGAGTTGTACCAGTCTGCCGATTCTGGGACATCGGTTTGCTCACCCCAAGTTTGCGGTGATGCGGGCGGCAAATCACAATACCAATCATAAAACGATAAACAAGCTCCACCAATCAAAGACAAATAGCGAGCGCCAGAAGCATAACTGATCATTGACATGGCTGGAATCGGTGAAAATCCGGCAATACGATCTGGACCGTGTTTTTTGATGGTGTAAATATTCGACGCAGCGATAATTTCAGTCACTTCGTCCCAATCAACGCGAACAAAACCACCTAATCCACGGACGGCTGTATATTTCTGACGTTTCTCTGGGTCTTCCTGAATAGCTGCCCAGGCTTCAACTGGATCTTTTCCTGCGTCTCGTTCATCGCGATACAAAGAAACCAGTCGCTCACGAATTAATGGATGCTTTACCCGTAATGGACTGTACAAATACCAGGAGAAACTCGCTCCACGAGGACAGCCCCGGGGTTCATGATTGGGCATATCCGGGCGTGTTCGCGGATAGTCTGTCGCCTGCATTTCAAAGGCAACCAGGCCGTTTTTAACATGAATATTCCAGGAGCAACTTCCCGTACAATTTACGCCGTGCGTAGAACGAACCACTTTGTCAAAACGCCAGCGATTTCGATAAGCGTCTTCCCATTGGCGATCTTCATTGGTAACAATGCCATGTCCTTTGGAAAATTTACTTTGGACTTTTTTAAAAAAACTGAGACGGTCTAAAAAATGACTCATCGGATTTTTCTCCTGAATTTAGGATATAACTATTCAATATGCAATAAATTGGTGCACAGAAAACCATTTGCGCACCAATGCGAACGTTTTCGCGCACAACTTACGATACTATTGTATAACTGAAAGGGATTAGCATATATTATGCCAACAATATTTCATCGCATGACTTACGGATTATAAAATTCGCCATCCTTGCGCAAATAAAACCACCAGTTAATCATGATACACACAACGTAGAAGGCAGCAAATCCCATTAACGCCACTTCGGGTGTTGTGGCTTTGATCTGCTCACCAAACACTTTGGGGATATAAAACGCACCATAAGCCGCCACAGCTGATGTCCAGCCTAATACCGGCCCAGCCTGCTCTTTGGGGAATACCATCGCAATGGTTCTGAAAGTTGAGCCGTTACCAATGCCGGTGGCCGCGAACAACACCAAAAACAAAATAAAGAAAGGCACAAAATACTCTTCTGGTGTTGGACTATTATAAGCCTGCTTCATGTAATAAGCTGCAGCCGCAGTACTCGCCACCATCACAAAAGAACAAACATGAGTAACCCACGCGCCACCAAACTTATCGGCAATCATCCCCCCCACCGGACGAATCAAGGCGCCAATAAAAGGTCCCATCCAGGCATACATCAAGGCACTGGGACCATTTTCATTTATCAAATCATGGGTCATCTTGCCATCAACCATGACATGCTGATAACCAAAAATAACTTTGATCGCTAACGGAAAACAGGCAGCAAAACCAATGAACGATCCGAAAGTCATGGTGTAAATAATACTCATGACCCAGGTATGTTTGTTATCAAAAATTTGATATTGCCGACCTAGACTTTCACCAATTTGACCTGGAATTATTTTTAATAATGACACGGTTAACGCAATTACTATAAATAATGCGATTTCTTTGGGCACCCCAAAACCTGATCCATTCACCTCTGCGGGCAATATCAACCAGAGACCAAAAATTGCCGAAACAAAACCAATCAGCAACATCAGGGTAATAATGGCGAAACTGGTAATGGGATTTCCAACATTGGGGGAAACATGCGCTGCACGAATATTATGCATACCAAACCAACTAGCAAAGGCTAAGGGGACCAAAAATACCAACCAGATAAAACCGGCGTTTTGAATCCAGGTTTCAGTACCAGCTGGGATTTTGCCAATTAACGTCCCTGATGGCGCTTGTAATATCATGGGATCACCACCCAAAGCGCCAAAAATACCGTAAGTCATTGCTAACGGAATCAGGACTTGCATAGTCGTCACACCAAAATTACCAAGCCCGGCATTTAAGCCTAACGCCAAACCTTGGACCTTTTTAGGAAAGAAAAAACTGATATTGGACATCGACGAAGCAAAATTGCCACCGCCAATCCCCGACAACAATGCCAATACTTGAAAAATCCAGAAAGGCGTGTTTTTATCTTGCAAGGCGAATCCCGTCCCAAGTGCAGGAATGATCAATAAAGTCGTGGTAAAGAAAATCGTATTTCGACCGCCACAAAGTCGAATAAAAAAACTGCTTGGGATACGCAACGTAGCGCCTGTTAATCCAGCAATCGCCATCAACGTGAATAGCTGCGACTTCTCATACGGGAAGCCGAGATTGAGCATTTGTACGGTAATAATGCCCCAATACAACCAGATCGCAAATCCGCACAACAAACTGGGAATTGAAATCCACAGGTTGCGATTAGCGATGTATTTTCCTTCTAGTTCCCAAAAATCGGAGTCTTCTACATCCCACTTATGAATATCGGTCATTATGATTTTTTCTCCAAAGATGAATGTTTTCCCGTCCCAGAAACCCTGCGAACATAAAAAACAATTAAAAGATTTATTACTATATTATAGTACTCTTAAATACAAAAAACATCTAAATACACTAAATTTATCCTTATAAACTATTGAAATAACATAGTAAATTAGTATGTTTTTAAGCGGATAAAATTTTAGCCATACCTCAAGAAAATTTTTTTATTCAATTTTCCTATCAACAGATTAAGTTATTGCAAACTACTTCTTCGCACTATTTAGATGCACAATTTTATGTTTACGCACTAATCTGCACCAGTTGTAAGTTTTTTATAAGCTCGCGCCCACTAAAAAGAGAATAAAACCCATTAAAACCAACTCACACAAAATTTTTTTGTTTTGGCAGGATAATTGCTGGCATTTAACTTGAGTGATCTGAGAGCTGTAAAATTCTTGTCCGTGTTACTTAATGCCCTTTTTGATGGAATTGACGGTTTTCTAGATCACTCAATAAACACAATAATCAATCAAGTGGAAAGCATTACAATTAGTTTCCGTTGGTTTTTCTCCCGGATTTTTCCATAAAAAATAAATATAAACATCTGATTTTATAAAGAGCGAGAAAAAAATTATGTCTTATTTAGAGCCTACAGAATTTGTGACCAAAATGGTTGACGCCGGTGAGTCCAAGATTTACATGTCAACCAAAGACACTTTAATCCGCGCTTTTATGGCCGGCGCAACTTTAGCATTGGCAGCAATTTTTGCAATTACAGTGGCCGTAAAAACCGGATCGCCTTTACTAGGCGCGGTACTGTTCCCGGTTGGATTCATTATGCTGTATCTGATGAAATTCGATCTATTGACAGGCGTATTCACTCTCGTTCCGCTTGCTCTGCTTGATAAAAGACCCGGCGCAACATTAGGCCAAGTATTACGAAATTGGGGACTCGTTTTTGTAGGAAATTTTGCTGGCGCATTAACAGTTGCCTTTATGTTTTCCTTTATTTTGACCTATGGATACCAAACCGATGGTGGAGCAATTGCAGCAAAGGTTGGCAAAATTGGGGAAGCCCGAACCTTAGGCTACAAAGCTTATGGTACTTCAGGATGGATAACCATTTTTATTCGTGGCATGCTGTGTAACTGGATGGTTTCAATGGGTGTTGTCGGCGCCATGATTTCCACCTCCGCGACCGGTAAAATGGCAGCCATGTGGATGCCAATCATGTTATTCTTCTTCATGGGTTTTGAGCATTCCATCGTTAACATGTTTCTTTTTCCATTCTCCATGATTATGGGCGGCGGCTTTACCATTGCAGACTATTTGATCTGGAATGAATTACCTACTGTGCTGGGCAATATGGTGGGTGGCTTTGTACTTGTTGGCTTGCCACTGTATTACACTCACGTAAGAATGAGTCCTGAACGTAATTTGAAATAATCAATTGCGTCTGATATATGGAGTCTCTATCCAGAACAGGCTAGAGACTTTTTATGCCACCAAATAAATTAAAAATATCGGTAGGACAATATTCGGACAAAGGCCGTAAAAAAATCAATCAGGATTTTCATGGCGTTTATATTCCGGAGGAGCCGCAACTTACTTCCAAAGGAATCGCCATCGCATTGGCAGACGGCATAAGCAGCAGCGATGTCGGACATATCGCCAGCGAAGCGACCGTCTCCGGGTTTCTGGAGGATTATTATTGTACTTCCGAAGCCTGGTCAGTAAAAAAATCCGCCCATCAAGTATTGGCCGCCACCAATTCCTGGCTCTACTCTCAAACCCAGCAAGGCCAATACCGGTTCAATAAAGACAAAGGCTATGTTTGCACTTTAAGCGCCATGGTCATCAAATCAACAATGGCGCATATTTTTCATCTTGGTGATGCCCGTATTTATCGCTTACAGGATAATAATCTGGAACAACTGACCAATGACCATCGACTTTGGGTTTCTCAAGACAAAAGTTATCTTAGCCGAGCAATGGGAATAAATCCCCATCTTGATATTGATTACAAATCGATACCTGTCAATCAAGGTGATATTTTTTTGCTGACAACCGATGGCGTTTACGAATATCTTGACGATAAATTGATGGTCAATACGGTACTGGGTTCAGCAAATGATCTGAATGCAGCGGCTAAAATTATTACAGAAAAAGCCTATGAAAAAGGCAGCAAGGATAATCTTACTGTTCAGATTATCCGCATCGATGAATTACCTAACCAAAATGCCGATGAAATCTACCAACAGCTGACTGAATTACCTTTCCCCCCGATACTGGAACCCAGAATGATTTTTGATGGTTACAAAATCATCAGAAAACTGCATGCCAGCAGCCGCAGCCATGTCTATCTGGCCCTTGATGACAAAGATAAACAGGTCGTTATCAAAACCCCTTCAGTTAACCTCAAAAACGACCCGGCTTATTTAGAGCGATTCTTGATGGAAGAATGGATCGCCAGACGTATCAACAGCGCCCATGTCCTTAAAGCTTATACACAAGCCAAACAACGGCACTTCATCTACACCGTTACTGAATATATTGAAGGCCAAACCCTGTCACAATGGATGAGAGATAATCCCAAGCCAAAACTGGAAACAGTCAGAGACATCATCCAACAAATTTCCAAAGGCTTGCGTGCTTTCCATCGCCTGGAAATGCTGCATCAGGATCTAAGGCCCGACAACATCATGATAGACCCTCAAGGCACAGTAAAAATCATCGATTTTGGCTCGACAAAAGTTGCCGGCGTGACAGAAATTTCAACAGCATTGCAACAGCAAAATATTCTGGGGACTGCTCAATATACTGCGCCTGAATATTTACTTGGAGAAACAGGATCACCACGTTCTGACCTTTATTCCTTAGGCGTGATTACCTATCAAATGCTAACCGGAAACCTGCCCTATGGCGCCAAAATAGCCCGTGCAAAAACCAAGACCGAACAAAGAAAACTAAACTATAAACCCATTAGCCTGACTGATAATAAAATCCCCGTCTGGATTGATAACGCCATCAAAAAAGCCGTGCTTCCTGACCCCCTAAAACGCTACCAGGATTTGTCAGAATTTATTTATGATCTGCGCCATCCGAACAAAGAATTCTTGAACAAAACCTGCCCCCCTCTATTGGAACGTGATCCAGTGGTATTCTGGAAAAGCATTGCTTTGATTCAAATAATTATCATTATTGCTTTGTTAGTTACCTAATGCGTAAGCGTCCAGCCCAAAACCAAAAAAACCCAAGCCATGAAAATGACTTGGGTTTTAAATTAAAAGCCTGGCAATTTCCTACTTTCACATGGCTAACTGCCACACTATCATCGGCGCTAAGCGGTTTCACTGCCGAGTTCGGGATGGGATCGGGTGGTTCACGCTCGCTATGTTCACCAGGCAAACTGGTCGACAGACTTGTTTCTACTCTAGTCTGCTTATTGGAAATCTGTACACTTGTTCTCTCGCTTCAAGCGATTGTCTGTTAACTCTTTTCTTAACTCCCTTTTTCGTCTCTCCTTTCTTTCTCCTTCGACTCGCCGTTCTTCCTGAACTCACACACCAAACTCATTGGGTGTTATATGGTCAAGCCTCACGGGCAATTAGTACTGGTTAGCTTCACACATTACTGCGCTTCCACACCCAGCCTATCAACCTGATCGTCTCTCAGGGCCCTTCAGGGAACTTATAGTTCCAGTGAGATCTCATCTTGGGAGGGGCTTCCCGCTTAGATGCTTTCAGCGGTTATCCTGTCCGATCATAGCTACCCGGCAATGCCACTGGCGTGACAACCGGAACACCAGAGGATCGTCCACTCCGG
>JALXCS010000253.1 GCA_026990815.1 Methylomonas sp.
AAATTGAACTTTGTTTTTACTCATCGTCAGCCTCCTGGTTTCTCAAAGAGTTATGCTCATCTTTTCGACTTTAGAATTGGCTGATGGTTCTACGTAATCAGGAATTTTAAAGATTGCTAGTGAGGCGAAAGCGACTGATTGTTTGTACAGTTTGCAGGTATAATGCCAAAAAAAGCCAAATTATTTCAAATGGCATTTGTGGTAAAAGAGGAAAATTGAATGACTAAGCTTGACGAACAGGCATTGCGCAAAGGTATCCAGATTGCAGTATATGAAATAAAAGAAGTTTTAGAGCGTAATACTTCGGAAATTTTATATCGTGCATGGAATGAGCATTTGAATACCACGGTTATTCTTAAGGAATTTTTCCCTTTTGACTATGTGGTTCGCGATGAAGAAGATCAATCAGTCAGAGCAAATTCAAAAAAAGACATGGCTGTATTCGATTTCGGCCTGAAAAACTTTTTTCTTCGTTATGAAAAGTTACTTGCTGTTCAGCATCCGGGTATTCAAAATGCCCACAATATTCTGGAATTCAATCATACGGCCTACCTTGCTTTGGATGATGTGCAAGGTGAATTATTATCAGAACTATTAGAAAATTCGAAAATTTTTACTGAGGAAGAATTACGCATTTTCTTGACCGGTTTACTAAAGGCGTTACGAGAATGCCATGAAAATGGTGTGATTCATGGGGATGTGCATCCTGATAATATTCTTATCAAAAAAAATGGCTTGCCAGTTTTACTCAATTTTGCCTCTGCCCGACAGGAATTTGCCAGGCATGTAAAAATGCTTCCCTTTGAGCTGCATAAGGGAGGATATGCGGCCCCCGAGCAGTATAATAAGGAGGGCTATGAGAATTTTTCTGTAGATTTGTATGGTTTGGGGGCAACAATTTATCGGTGTATTTTTAATAAAGATCCGCAGCCTAAAGTTGACCAAGAAAAGTTATCCACTCAAATAAATAGAGATGATCAACATTCAATTGTAAAACAAGCAGCAGAAAACTTTAGCGAAGAGTTTTTGAAGGTTGTTGAATGGATGCTAAATCCTGATGTTAAATCAAGACCCCAATCTGTTGCTGAGGTGCTGGTTAAACTTAATCAAGATGATAAAAACATCAAGGCTTTGGAAATTGCTTATTCCGACAAGGCAGAAGTTCTTACTACGAAATCTTTAGATTCTGTTCAGGAAGAAGGTAATAGCGGAGTTATCGCGGCGTTATTAAGTATTGCAATCATAGTCGTAGGCGTAGCCATTTTTTGGACAATACAGAATAAAAATAACGGGATAGTTGCTAAGAAGGAAGA
This sequence comes from Methylomonas sp., assembly GCA_026990815.1. Lineage (GTDB taxonomy): Bacteria > Pseudomonadota > Gammaproteobacteria > Methylococcales > Methylomonadaceae > JALSJK01. The sequence continues at coordinate 1,314 of JALXCS010000253.1, forward strand.
AATTGTTAATCCAGTTGTTGTCAAAGCACCTGTTAACAAACAAGATTCAGCTGAGAGGATAATTCAGCAAGCCAAGATGCCTGTGGTTTTGCCGGAGATAAATTCTAATGAAAGTGAGCTAACGGAAAATTCTGTTCCCGAAGAGTTATTAGGCAAACGAGGTGAAACCCAGGTGGATGCTGTTGGCAAAAGAGATTTAGAAAATAAGGCGATAGAATCTGAATCAGTACAGGCAGGTGAGTCAAAAAAGAATCTGGAGCCGGAATCTTCTGCTTTGAAAGTTGATACAGAAAAAGCTCCGCAAGGGAATGAAAGCGTAGCCCAAGCCGCCGAATTGCGAAAAGAAGATAAGGACTTGATTAATCAGTATATGGAAAAAGCGGGACAGAGGTTTGCAAAATATCAACTGACAACCCCGGTCAATGACAATGCCTATAATTATTATTTGGCAGTACTAGAAATTGATCCTGAGCATATTGGTGCGCAAAATGGTTTGCGAATGATAGTGGATTTGTATATTCGACTCATTGACAAGGCAGTCAGAGAAAAAAAATATGATCTGGCTCGACTTTATATGAACAGAGCGAAAGATATATTACCAGATTCGCCAAAACTGAAGCAAAAAACCGATGAGTTGTCAGGTCTTCCTGAGGTTGATTAAAAAGCAAGGTTACTGTTTTTCAGTGAAAACACACTGACACACCAAAAAAATCATTTTAAAGGTGGAGTAAGTACTGTGTTTTGTGGTGGTTTGCTATTGTCAGTTTCCGGGTAATCGAGGGTGTAATGTAGCCCACGGCTCTCTTTTCTTTGTTGCGCGCAGCTTACTATTAATTCGGCGACAATAATCAAGTTCCTTAATTCCAGCAAATCGCTGGTGACGCGGAAATTACCGTAATATTCTGCAATTTCCTTTTTCAATAATTCAATACGGTGTTTAGCGCGTTCAAGGCGTTTATTGGTTCGGACAATGCCGACATAATCCCACATAAATCTTCTGATTTCATCCCAGTTGTGAGCGACCACAACTTCTTCATCGGAATCGCTGACTTTTGATTCATCCCATTCAGGAAGTTGGGGTGGATAAGGAGCGTTGGGCAATGTTTTTAAGATATCAATGCTTGCTCTTTCAGCAAATACCAGGCATTCCAGTAACGAATTGCTGGCCATTCGATTTGCGCCATGCAAGCCAGTACAAGCGACTTCACCTATTGCGTAAAGCCCTGTAATGTTAGTCCGTGCATAACTATCGGTGAGTATCCCGCCGCAAGTATAATGGGCGGCAGGTACAACAGGAATTGGCTGTTTTGCTATATCAATGCCGAATTCCAGGCATTTTTGGTAAATCGTTGGAAAATGCTGTTTAAGAAAGGCTTTGGATTTGTGGCTGATATCCAGATACACGCAGTCAATTCCACGTTTTTTCATTTCATGGTCAATGGCTCTGGCAACTATATCCCTAGGGGCCAGTTCTACGCGTGGATCAAAATTATGCATAAAAGCAGTGCCGTCAGGTAAAGTTAATTTTCCTCCTTCACCACGAACGGCCTCGCTAATCAAAAAAGATTGGGCGGATGGATGAAAAAGACAGGTAGGATGAAACTGCATGAATTCCATATTGGCAATTCGGCAGCCTGCACGCCAGGAAAGAGCGATACCATCGCCGGTGGAAATATGAGGATTGGTCGTATAAAGATAAACCTTGTTGGCGCCACCAGTGGCTATAACAACTTTGCGGGCCGAGATTGACTTGACCTTGTTTGAATCTATGTCCAACACATAAGCGCCTAAAACACGTTGTTCCTCAAGCCCCAGTTTTTTTGCTGTAATCAAGTCAATGGCATTATGATTTTCCAGAAGCGTGATGTTGGGATGTTGTTTTGCTCTATCAGTTAAAGACTGCGAAACTGCTTTTCCTGTGGCATCAGCAGTATGAACAATGCGCCGATGAGAGTGCCCGCCTTCTTTATTCAGGTGTAATTCAATGTTGCCATCTTTGTCTTCTGTTCCGGTGAATGCAACACCTTGCCGAGAAAGCCATTCAATACTCTGCCTTCCGTGGGTGACTGTCAATTTGACAATCTCGGGATCGCATAATCCTGCTCCTGCAATGAGAGTATCTTCAATATGTGATTCGATAGAGTCCTGGGCATCCAATACTGCAGAGATTCCGCCCTGTGCGAAGTAGGTGCTACCGGATGTCAATGCAAATTTAGACAGTACTGCTACTCTTGCATGATCAGCAATTCTGATGGCAAGACTTAAGCCAGCAGCACCACTGCCAATAATAAGGACATCGTAGGTTTCTTGGTTGGACATTTAAAGCAAATTATCGGTCATGATCTAGAATTAAAATATGGGTTCGTGAGTTGGTGGTTTTAACCAAAAAAATTGTCCGCATTGTTTTATTCACTTTAAGTGTTACTTGGGTTTGGTAATCTCTTGAATACCAAGAAATTCAGTGCCTTTTACAGAAGTAAATTCTAAAGTTGGCTTTAAAACGTTTTTTTAAGGATAATAAGTGTTTTTGTGCCTATTTTGCAAACCCAAAAAATTTTTGTAGAACTTATGCAGTTTAAAGCGGTCCATTCAGACAGCAAAGAGGTTCTGTGAGCAACCAGCAGCCAAACAGAACCAGTGAGCTGTTAGATCAAGAACTGGTGCAGAAAGTGCAGCAGGGCGATAAGTCAGCGTTCGATCATTTGGTGCGGAAGTACCAAAGCAAGATCATTTCGTTGGTCAATCGCTACGTAAAAGATCCTAATGAGGCTCAGGATGTTGCACAGGAGGCCTTTATCAAGGCTTATCGAGCGTTGGGTAATTTTCGTGGCGATAGTGCTTTTTACACCTGGTTGTACCGGATTGCGATTAATACGGCCAAAAATTACCTGGTTTCCAGAGCCAGAAGGTACTCTGAATCTGAAGTGGACGTAACCGAGGCGGAGCAAGTTTATAATGCCCCCCAGTTAAAGGGCATGGATACCCCTGACCAGGATTTACAAAATGATGAAATTGTAAAAGCAATCTCATCAGCGATGGAAAAATTACCTGAGGAAATGCGAAATGCGATTATGCTTAGGGAATTTGAAGGAATGAGTTATGAGGAAATAGCTCAGGCAATGGAATGTCCAGTTGGAACGGTACGGTCGCGGATTTTTAGAGCACGTGAAGCGATTGATAAAAAATTAAAACCTTTACTTGATAAACGGTGATATTTGATGCCTGACAAGATGAATCAAAAAATCTCCCAATTCATCGATGATGAATTGCCTTATGAGGAAGCTTTGCAATTATTGACGGAGGTAAAACAACAGCCGGAATTAGATGCGAAAATGCGGCGTTACGAAATGGCGAGTACGATTTTGAGAAGTCATCAGCCAGTTGCTATTAGCTCTGATTTTGTTGATAAAGTCAGTCAAGTGCTGGAGCAGGAAGTTGTTTATTTTCTACCAAATGTCAGACAACGACCAAAGTATATATCCTCCGCCTTGGCTGTGGCTGCAGGTGTGGCAGGCGTGGCGATTTTGGTGGCGAATAATGTGCCAAAATTAGAAAAGACGACACCAGCTCCTTATGTTGTTTCTGCTAATAACCCAAGTCAAACTGAATTTAAAAAATCCCAAGAGCCAGTTAAAATGGCGGTCAGAAAATCTGGCTCGATCGACCCGAGATTTTACAGCTATCTTGAGGCACACCGGGGCAATTTATATACTTTAGATGCCGGTGTTCAAAGTTATGCTAGTCTTGCGGGGTATGAACAATAATCATGCCTGGGAATATGCATGAAACAGGACATTCCATTGATTTACCTTCCTATTATTTTTCGCAACTAAAGCCATTACAGCTCTTGTTAACTTTCTTGATGAATTTTAAGCAAGCCGGACTAGTTATGGTTAAAGCCTTGTTTCCGCCTCATGGGTATAGATTATTGGGACTATGCTTATTAGCCATCTCTTCTTTTTCTGCCGCTCAGAATCTGCAGCAACAATCTCAAAATGCCCAGCAAGTACTTCAGCAAATGTCCCAGGCTATGCGTTCCCTGAATTACCGAGGAACATTAGCTTTGTTCAGAAATGGCCATTTAAGTACCATGCAATTTTACCATGCTGCAAATGGCGGAGAAGAACAGGAGCGTTTACTAGCGCTCAATACGCCTTTGATGGAAGCGATCAGAACTCCTTCTTTGGTTAAATGCTATTACCCCGATTCAAAAAAAATTGTTATTGATCATCGGCCTTCGCGGCGTTCATTTTTAATGGATTTGCCGGATAACTTTGCAGAAGCTCTGCATGTTTATGATTTTGTCTTTGCAGAACCTGAAGTAGTTGCCCGTTTACCTGCTTTGGTTGTCAACATAAAGCCAAAGGATGATTTTCGTTATGCAAGAAAAATCTGGATTAGTAAGGATTATTATTTGCCTTTAAGATTTGAATTGACAGATGATTTTGGAGTCATGCTTGAACAGCTTGTATTTACTGAATTACACGTGGTAAATTCGCTTCCCATAATTCAGATCCCTTTGGAAACCAAGCAGATTCAGCATATTCATCGGCTCAATTTTCTGGATTTCGATCAGGCCATCTTTATTTTAAAACAAATGCCAAAGGGGTTTAAGAAAGTTTCGTTTACCAAACAACATTTTCATGGTAGCGATAAACTCATTGACCATTTATTATTAAGTGATGGATTTGCATCAGTTTCGATCTATCTTGAAGAGAGCGAGAAAGGTGATGGTGGAACTCCTTCCGTAGAGCATCAAGCAATAGGTGCCGTTAACATCTATACAAACAGATTGAAAAATTATCAATTAACAGTTATGGGAGAAGTGCCTGTAAAAACGCTGGAAAACATCGCTGCTAATATTCAACTTCGGGAGCAGATAGGTGATTCAGCTAATACTGAAATGAATATTCCCTAAAAGATTTCTATTCTTTGTTAGAGCTTTGGAAAGCAAATTGTACTTGCTGTTTGAAGTAAACTGTTTAGGTTATAACGCCAAAATCTCTTTTTATTACAATAATTTTCTCGTTCATGCCTATGTCTTTTAGGCATTATTTTATCGTTGGACGAGTATGAATGGAGTTGCTATGTTCAAGATTTTTTCTATCCTAATATTTTTAGGGATAAATGTTATTTTTAAGTCTGCGATTGCGCAATTGCCTGACTTTACCCAAATGGTGGAGGACAAGGGCGCGGCGGTTGTTAATGTCAGTCGGGTTCAAAAAAATGAAGTGCCTGAACAAATGACAGAAATCCCCCAAATGCCTGAGGGAGCTCCAATGGATGAATTTTTGAAGCGTTTTTTTCAGGGGCACCCTGAATTTGGAGGCCCTGGCGGTGTGCCTCGAGAGTCCAAGTCATTGGGCTCGGGATTCATTATTTCTGATGATGGCTATGTATTGACCAATCATCATGTTGTTAAAGATGCAGATGAAATTATTGTTAAACTTTCTGATCGCCGCGAGTTAGAAGCCAAGCTGATTGGTTCTGATCCTCGTAGCGATGTGGCGTTGTTAAAAATGGATGCCAAAAACCTTCCAGTTGTTAGTATTGGTTCAGCTGATCGACTCAAGGTGGGTGAGTGGGTTCTGGCTATTGGCAGCCCATTTGGATTTGATCAATCTGTAACTGCCGGAATTGTTAGTGCGAAAGGGCGCAGTTTGCCTGGTGATAATTATGTGCCATTCATTCAAACCGATGTGGCAATAAACCCTGGTAATTCAGGGGGGCCGCTATTCAATATGAAAGGGGAAGTTGTTGGTATGAACTCCCAGATTTATAGTAGGACTGGCGGTTATATGGGTTTGTCTTTTGCTATTCCGATCAATGTGGTGATGAATGTTGTAGAACAGCTCAAAAAAACCGGAAAGGTACAGAGGGGGTGGTTGGGTGTGCAAATTCAGGATGTAACCAGGGAGTTGGCTGAATCGTTTGGCATGAAAAGGCCGCATGGTGCATTGGTGGCGAGAGTGATGCCAAATAGTCCTGCTAAAGCTGCGGGGATTCGTGTTGGTGATATTATTGTGGCATTTGATAATAAGAAAATTGAAGTGTCGGCTGAGTTGCCCCCGATAGTTGGGATGACGCCTTTGAAGAAAAATGTTCAGATGAAGCTGATTAGACAAGGTGACTCGGAGACAATTAAGGTTAAAGTAGGCTTGTTGCCGGAACAAGAGCAAATTCGTCTGGCGCAGGACACCAAGCCCGGTGAAAAAATAAACAAACGTTTCGGAATAGTAATCTCAGATTTAACGAGTGAGCTAAGAGAGCAGTTCCAGGTCGAGAAAAATGGCGTATTGGTTCGGCAGGTGAGCAAAGGGCCAGCCCGGGACGCCGGTATTGTGGCTGGTGATGTGATTTTGCAGGTCAGGAATAATATTGTTCGCGATGTGGCTGATTTTGATAAAATAATCAGTTCGCTGCCCGCCGGAAAATCTGTTGCAGTTTTGATACAAAGGCGAGGTAGTCCAGTATTTTTAGCGATCAAATTATAAATGACAGCGTGGATTTAAAACACATAAGAAATTTTTCCATTATTGCCCATATTGACCATGGTAAATCGACGCTGGCAGATCGTTTTATCCAGATATGTGGTGGTCTGACTGAGCGGGAAATGGAGACTCAGGTGCTTGATTCCATGGATCTTGAGAGGGAACGGGGGATTACCATTAAGGCGCAGAGCGTAACATTAAACTATAAAGCAAAAGATGGTGAGCTTTATCAGCTTAATTTCATTGATACGCCAGGGCATGTGGATTTTTCTTACGAGGTTTCAAGGTCTTTGGCTGCTTGTGAAGGTGCTTTGCTTGTTGTCGATGCGGCTCAGGGTGTGGAGGCTCAGAGCGTTGCAAATTGTTATACCGCGATCGACCAAGGGCTTGAAGTGGTGCCCGTGCTTAACAAAATAGATTTACCTTCTGCTGAGCCGGAACGGGTCATCAAGGAAATTGAAGAAGTCATAGGTATTCCCGCAGAAAATGCAATAAAAATCAGTGCAAAGACCGGGGTTGGGGTTGAAGATGTTCTCGAGCAACTTATTGAAGAAATTCCTTCTCCTAGTGGTGATGAAAAAGCACCTTTGCAGGCGTTGATTATCGATTCCTGGTTTGACAGCTATTTAGGGGTTGTTTCACTAGTGCGAATTGTCAATGGCAGTTTGCGACGAAAACAAAAAATCACGGTTATGTCGACGGGTAAGTCCTTTTTAGCTGAAAGTGTCGGAGTCTTCACACCAAAAAGAACCGAAATGGATGAATTAAAAACCGGAGAAGTGGGGTTTATCGTTGCAGGAATAAAGGATATTTACGGTGCCCCGGTAGGTGATACCATCACTTTAACCGATAATTCGGCACAAGAACCTTTGGCGGGGTTTCAGCAGGTTCAGCCACGCGTATTTGCCGGGCTTTTCCCTGTCAGCGCTGATGATTACGGTGCGTTGCGTGAGTCTCTGGACAAGCTACGCTTGAATGATGCCGCCTTGCATTTTGAGCCTGAAACATCGCAGGCGTTGGGTTTTGGTTTTCGTTGCGGGTTTCTGGGAATGCTGCACATGGAAATCATTCAGGAAAGATTGGAGCGGGAATATAATGTTGACTTGATAACTACTGCGCCCACGGTAATTTATGAGGTTGAAACCCATAATGGTGAAATCATTATGGTGGATAACCCAGCCAAACTACCGGACCCTGGCACTATCAAGGAGGTGCGTGAACCCATTATCCAGGCCAATATTCTGGTGCCTCAGGAATATTTGGGGAGTGTGATTACTTTGTGTATCGAAAAACGTGGCGTTCAAAAGAATATGCAATATCTGGGTTCCCAGGTTTCTTTAAGTTATGAATTACCCTTGAGTGAAGTTGTTCTGGATTTTTTTGATCGACTAAAGTCTGTGAGTCGCGGGTTTGCTTCTTTTGACTATGAATTTAAACGCTTCCAGCATGCAAATCTGGTGAAACTGGATGTGTTGATTAATGGTGATCGGGTTGATGCGCTTTCTATTATTGTTCATCGGGATTTGAGCCAAACACGAGGTCGCGAGCTAGTAGAGAAAATGAAGGAATTGATTCCACGTCAAATGTATGAAGTAGCTATTCAGGCTGCCATTGGTTCAAAAATCATTGCCCGTTCTACCGTCAAAGCAATGCGCAAAAACGTAACAGCTAAGTGTTACGGTGGGGATATTACGCGTAAGAAAAAACTGCTGGAAAAGCAGAAGGCAGGGAAAAAACGTATGAAGCAAGTAGGCAAGATTGAAATTCCCCAGGATGCCTTTTTGGCGGTTTTGCAGGTCAGCAAGGATTAACCTTGTCCCACATATTTTTTCCACAAATAAAAAAACAAGATTATGGATTTTGATTTTTCCTTTTTTTTAGTTATTGCAACCATTGTAACTGGTGTTATTTGGGGGGGGTATTTACTTTACCTAAAATATACTGGCCAGGAAGTTAAGCCTGATCATAAAGAGCCTCTAATTGTAGAATATGCACACTCGTTTTTTCCGATTGTGCTGATTGTTCTGATTTTGCGATCTTTTTTGGTGGAGCCGTTCAGAATTCCATCTGCATCAATGATGCCTACTTTGCTAATTGGCGATTTTATATTGGTTAATAAATACACTTATGGAGTCAGGCTGCCGGTTTTAAATACAAAAATTATTGAAGTGGGTGAACCTAGACGGGGCGATATTGTGGTTTTCCGCTATCCCAAAAATCCTACTGTTGATTATATTAAAAGAGTAGTTGGCCTGCCTGGCGATAGAGTGGCGTACTATAACAAGCAGGTTTACATTAACGGCAAGAGGGTTAAATATACCCCTTTGGGTGTCTATCAAGGTGTAGGCCAAGGGAAAAACATGACTGGCGCCAATTTATTACTTGAAGATTTGGGTAATGTCGAGCATAAAATCCTGCTTCTCAACCAGGCACCGTCTATTGAAAGTGTGAATGTTGTACCTGAAGGACATTATTTTGTGATGGGGGATAATCGTGATAACAGCAATGATAGCCGCTATTGGGGAACTGTTCCTGAAGAAAACCTGGTGGGCAGGGCTTTTTTTATCTGGATGAGCTGGGATTGGGAATATAAAGGAATTGGCTTTGACAGAATCGGCACAATATTAGAATAATAGTCCAGAATGTCAAATCTAAACGCAAGGTATTAGTACATAGGTTTTTCCTAGGGTAGGTCATTAAAAAATCAGGGATAAATGCTAAGAAGCAACTACACTTAAGGGGTGTAGAGGAAACTTGATTAGGTAGATGAAAAATGACTAGACGATACCGGAGGCAACAACAGGGATTAACGATGATCTCAATTGTGCTTATTTTAGGGCTGATTGCCTTTTTTACTCTCTTGATTTTAAAAATTGCACCCATTTATATGGATCACGCCAAGGTTGTCAATGCTTTAGCTGCTGTTGAAGAAACGACTGACATCCAGACCAAAAGTAAACGTGAAGTTCTGTCCTCGTTAAAGAAAAGATTTAATTTCAATTATGTCTATCATATTGAAGATGACGATATCAGCATTATAAAAGAAGGAAATTATCTTAAGGTTGATATTGACTACGAGGTGGTGAAAAATCTGGTTGGTAATTTAAGCGTTTTGGTTGAATTTCATGAAGGGTTTGAGGTAGGCGAAACGTGACAAGAGATCCTGCCGTCCTATGTAAAAAGCTTCAGCTGGAATTTAATGACGCGAAGTTGTTTGAAATGGCGTTAACTCACCGTAGCGCAGGTAACGGAAATAATGAGCGACTGGAATTTTTAGGTGATTCAGTTCTGGGTTTTGTTATTGCCAAAAAGTTGTTTGAAAAATTTCCAGATGCCAGTGAAGGTGTATTGAGTCGGTTGCGGGCTAATTTGGTTAATCAAGGTTCGCTCGCAGACGTTTCGCGGGAAAATGATATAGGCGATTATTTGATTTTAGGCTCAGGGGAGTTAAAAAGTGGCGGCTACAGGCGGGATTCGATTTTGTCAGACGCTTTGGAGGCAATTATTGGTGCTTTATTGATAGATCAAGGTATTAATGCCAGTGAGAATTGGGTTTTAAAGATTTTTGCTGATAAAATTGGAAAGCTGTCGCTTGATGATTGGCAGAAAGATCCAAAAACCCGCTTGCAGGAATTTATGCAGTCACGAAAGCTTGATTTGCCGGAATATAATTTGTTATCGATGACCGGTGCAGCCCATGCTCAGATCTTTCAGGTTGAGTGTCGAATTCCTTTGGTGTCTGAACCCTCGGTTGGAGAAGGTGCATCAAGAAAAAAAGCGGAACAAACTGCTGCAGAAAAAATGTTAAAACAACTGGATTTATAAATTTAATGAATTGTGGTTATGTTGCGCTGATTGGGCGGCCTAATGTTGGTAAATCAACATTAATGAATCATTTGCTGGGTCAAAAAATCAGTATTACCTCGAGAAAGCCACAAACGACACGTCATCGAATTTTAGGCATTAGCACAACAGAAGCTGGTCAAGCGATCTACCTGGATACGCCAGGCATGCATCAGCATGAAAAACGCGCCTTGAATCGATACTTGAATCGTACCGCAGACACTACGCTGGCTGGTGTTGATTTGGTGGTGTGGTTGATAGATGGCCTGATTTGGCAGCATTATGATGAAATCATTTTTCGTAAATTAAAATCCGCACGGTTGCCCGTTATTCTTGTAGTAAACAAGATTGACCGCCTGAAAAATAAAAAAGATATTTTGGCTTTTTTTGCAAAGGCCAAAGAAAAATTTCCCTTTGAGCAAATGATTCCGGTTTCGGCATTAAAAGGTCAGAACTTGGAGCAATTGCAATCAGCAATTATGAGCTTATTGCCGGAAGCCGAACTTATTTATCCTGAAGATCAAATAACAGACCGCTCCGAGCGTTTTTTAGCTGCAGAAATAATTAGAGAAAAGTTGACCCGCAGGTTGGGTGATGAGCTTCCTTATGCGATAACAGTTGAGATTGAGCGTTATGAAGAGCATGCTAAATTAGCAAAAATTTATGGTCTGATCTGGGTTGAACGCAGTACCCAGAAAAGTATTGTGATTGGCAAAAATGGCGAGAAATTAAAGAAAATTGGTATCGATGCCCGTAAAGATATTGAAAATCTTATTCATAAAAAAGTTTATTTACAGTTGTGGGTTAAAGTAAAAAAAGGCTGGTCCGATAATGAGCGGGCGTTACAAAGTTTAGGTTTTAATGAGTGATCATGTTGTTTATCTTGAGCCAGCCTTCGTTCTAAATTCTCGGTCATATCGAGAATCCAGTCTTATCGTAGATATTTTGACCCGGGAGCGCGGGAAGCTTTCGATGCTGGTCAAGGGGGTCAAGAACAAAAAATCAACCGAAATAGCGGCTTTGTTGCAGCCCTTTAATGCCTTATTAATTTCATTTGTTGGGAATTTAGATGGATTAAGAGTTCTGACTAATATTGAACTCGAGTCGCCCTCCATTCCACTCAAGGGTATGAGGTTGTATTGTGGATTTTATGTCAATGAATTGCTCAAATATCTTTTGCATAGCAATGCCCCATGTCCTGAAATATTTCTAATTTATCAGGATTTTATAAATCAACTACGGGTTGATTCAGAAAATCTGGAAAGCTCCTTGCGATTATTGGAATTAAAGTTGTTGGAAAATCTTGGCTATGGTTTGCAGTTAACTTATGATTGTGTTGAGAAAAAAAAAGTTATTCCTGAAAAGAAATATTCTTTTATTCCTGATCAAGGGCCAGTGGAATCTGAAAATGGTTTTATCTGTGGATCAACATTATTAGCATTAGAGTGCAAAAAACTGGATAATAAGCAAACGCTTATGGAGTCGAAAAATTTAATGCGCTATGTTATTGATTATTATTTGCAGGGCCGGCAATTAAAAAGCCGTTCTTTAATCAGAAAAATTCTTCAATCTTAGAAATATGCAAAAAAATCCTATTTTATTGGGAGTCAACATTGATCATGTCGCAACCTTAAGGCAGGCTAGGGGTACAAAGTATCCGGAGCCTGTTCAGGCGGCATTGGTTGCTGAACAGGCCGGTGCGGATGGTATTACAGCCCATTTGCGTGAAGATAGACGTCATATACAGGACCGGGATATTTCTTTATTAAAGGGCATGCTTCATAGTCGGTTGAATCTGGAAATGGCAGTGACTGACGAAATGCTTAATATTGCTTGCAAGGTTAAGCCTTTTGCTTGTTGTCTTGTGCCAGAAAAACGTGAAGAATTGACTACCGAAGGGGGGCTTGATGTGGCCACAGATCCTGAACGAATGATAAAAGCTTGTGGCCAACTTGCGGATGCAGGGATTGAAGTTTCGTTATTTATCGATCCTGAAGCAAGTCAAATTGATGCGGCTGTTGAAGCTGGCGCTCCAGTTATTGAGTTGCATACTGGCTGCTATGCAGGTGCTGAAAATACAGATTTGCAGGGTAAAGAGCTTGATCGCTTAAAAAAGGCGGCTGCATATGCTGACTCAGCCGGTTTGCAAGTCAATGCCGGACATGGATTGCATTTTCACAATGTCGAAGCAATTTGTAAAATTCCCGAGATCGTCGAATTGAATATTGGTCATTCGATTATTGCCCAGGCATTATTTTCTGGTCTGGATCAAACCGTGCGAGATTTAAAGCGAATCATGCAAAATGCAAGACAATGAAGCTTGAGTACTACCAGCTGACTTCGATCGGTAACAGGAAGATCAATCAGGACTATATGCAGCATGATCTGAATGATCATTATGCCTTGTTTGTGGTTGCTGACGGTTTGGGTGGGCATCATGCCGGAGAGAAGGCTTCGCGTTTTTTTTGCAAAGGCTTGACAAGTTTGGCTCCAGAATTTTCATCAAGAATGGGAAGTGCTCCTGAAAAAGTAATGTATGACTGGATTGATGCTGCTATTGACAAGATGAAAGTCGCTTTCGGTGGTGATGAGGGGGCAATTGATGCCCACACGACTTGCGCAATTTTATATATGCAAAAAGATCTTTTGGTGGTTGCGCATTGTGGAGATTCCAGGGTTTATCGCTTAAAAAACGGGGTGCAATTGTGGCGCACCAGAGATCATTCAAAAACGCAGAATTTGCTTGATAAAGGGGCGTTGACAGAGCAGCAAATGGGGGTTCATCCTGACCAGGGTTTTTTGACTCGTAGCATAAATATTTTGAAACCCTATGAGCCGGAAATAAAAGTCTATCCACCTGCAGAAAAAGGAGAAATTTTTATTTTATGTAGTGATGGTTTCTGGGAATTTACCAAAGAGGCAGAATTTCGGCGTCTGGCAATGCCCAATGTAAACAAAAAGGATTTGTTGAAGCAGGCTCAGCTGGCCATGTTTAGAGCGGGTGGGCGCAGTGATAATATAACCATTCAGTGGTTACGGGTTTGTTAGTAAATCCAACACCCAAAAACACAGAAATTTTGGGTGTTGAATTTACTAGGCCTAGTGAGTTGCTAATCCGTGTTTTTG
>JALXCS010000254.1 GCA_026990815.1 Methylomonas sp.
GTAGAAATCAATCAAGACCATATTTTGATAGGGCTTTTTAATGCGGTTTCTCATAGTCTCCGTACTATATCATACGGGAGCTAAAGGCATAATCATGAAGTTAAGTGATTGAAATAACAAGGTATTTTGTTGCAAGAATGCGATAGAAAACTACTAATGTGGCTATTTGCGTCTTGTTATTTCAATCACTTACCTATTTGACATCCAAGAGGCTGAATTTTTTGTCGTGAACAAAGGGAGTTGTCATAAAGCTGTCATATTTTTCGTTCAAACTACTCTTGTTTTCATTATTATTTAGAGTAGGGAACATGAATCATAAACTAAAAATATGGTTAACCAGGGTTGGCCTGGTATCAGTCATATTGTCAAGCAGCCCGGCAACAGCTGTTCAAACAGTTGATGCCGGAATTCCTCAGTATCAGAAAGCCAGTGGAGTATCAGGTAATTTAACCAGTATTGGTTCAGATACATTGGCAAATTTGATGACCTTATGGGCAGAAGAATTCAAAAGACTCTATCCAAATGTCAATATCCAGATTCAGGCCGCAGGATCATCGACTGCGCCTCCAGCATTAACGGAAGGGACTTCAAATTTAGGACCGATGAGCCGTAAAATGAAAGACAAGGAGCATGATGCTTTTGAAAAGAAGTATGGTTACAAACCAACTGCAATTCCAGTCGCCATTGATGCGTTGGCTGTTTATGTCAACAAGGAAAATCCAGTACCAGGACTTTCGATTCCCCAAGTCGATGCAATTTTTTCATCCACGCGCAAATGTGGTTATGATTCTGATATCAGATCATGGGGTCAGGCAGGGTTAGCTGGGCCATGGGCTGATAAATCTATTCAGCTTTATGGGCGGAACTCAGTCTCAGGCACCTATGGTCATTTCAAGAAAAAAGCACTGTGTAAAGGTGATTATAAAAATAACGTCAATGAACAGCCAGGTTCGGCTTCGGTAGTGCAATCAGTGACATCATCCATTAATGGTATTGGATATTCCGGAATTGGCTATAAAACTTCAGGTGTAAAAGCAGTGCCTTTAGCAAAGAAATCAGGCGGCGAATATATAGAGGCGACACCAGAAAATGCAGTCGCTGGCACTTATCCATTGGCTCGTTTCTTATATATTTATGTGAATAAGCAACCTAACAAACCACTATCACCACTTGAGCAGGAGTTTTTAAAAATGGTGTTGTCCCAAAGTGGACAGCAGGTAGTTATCAAAGATGGCTATATTCCGTTACCTGCTAAGGTGGCTGAGAAAAGCCTGGCAGTGATTCAATAACATGGGGATGAAAAGGGTGGCAAAGGATTGCAGCTTATTATTCTCCTTTCCCTCAGGAGAGTTTTGAAAGCTAATTTGAACAGGCAGGGCGGATAATCCCGATTCCAGCCTGTTTATTTATTGAACGATGTAATGCAATCTAAGTGTTGTAGCAGCAGAATATCTAATGGCAGTCAATTCAAAGCAACCATATAACTCTGGTTTACAAACTGTAAGCCCTCAATATCAGAAGTGGCGCTTGTTCAAAGACAAAACAACAGAATATGGTGTGGTTGCTGGCGGTTTGGGTGTCATTGTTGCAATCGTTTTGATTTTCTTTTATTTGCTGTATGTGGTTTTTCCGCTTTTTATTTCCGCTGAAGCGAAGCTGGTTAATCAATATTCAGTCCCTGAATCTAATTTGGGCAAGACGTTACTGCTTGCAATGGAGGAACAAAATGAAAAAGCTGCTAGGTTGACAGAAACGGGTACAGCTATTTTTTTTAACGTGAAAGATGGGCAAACTGTCAAAATTGAAAAAATAAAGATTCCCGATCAAGCTAAAATCACCAGCTTTGGCCAAGGTGATTTGCCAAAAGGAAATGTCGTTTATGGTCTGTTAAATGGAGCTGCAATTATAGTAAAACTTGGCTACAAAACGAGTTATCCAAATGACGTTCGTACCATTACCCCCAGTTTGGAATATCCGCTTGGCCAACAACCAATCCTTATGGACGAGAAGAAAAATGCATTAATACATATTGCTGCAAGAATTAATGATGAACAAGCAACTTTAGTCGCTGTTACCTCGGAAAAACAAATCTTGATGAGTCGATTTTCCAAAGAAGAATCACTTTTTGGTGATGATGAATATGAGCGAAATGATACGGTTCTGGATGTTCCTGGCCAGAATATTGATTATTTATTGTTGGATAAGAGACAGCAATATCTTTATTTGATTAATAAACAAGGGGATATTACTGTCGTTGATATCCATAATGCAGACGATACCAAAATTCTGGAAAAGCTGAATGTTTTAGAACCGAAAGTTCAGGTAACAGTAGTTTCTTTTTTGACGGGAGAGCTTTCTTTGTTAATTGGCGATTCCAGTGGTGTTGTTTCACAATGGAGCATCATCCGGGATGAAAAACAAAAAGTCGGTTTAAAAAGATTAAGAGCATTTAAAGTGTCACAAAAGCCGGTTGTTGCGATCAGTCCGGAACAAAGAAGAAAAGGATTTATCGCTATTGATGCTGACGGAGTTGCTGGAATTTATCACACCACTGCTGAAAGGGAATTAATTCGTGAACTGGTTAGCAAACATAAGCCTGTTTATCTCACAATGTCTCCAAGGGCCAATGCATTTGTAATGCAGGATTCTGAAGACAAAATTCATTTTTGGAGTGTCAAAAATGAACACCCGGAAGTTTCAATGAGTTCTTTATGGGGAAAAGTCTGGTATGAAAGTTATCCAAAACCGGATTATATCTGGCAGTCCTCATCTTCCAGTAATGATTTTGAGCCTAAAATGAGCCTGAAACCATTGGTATTGGGAACACTTAAAGCAGCTTTTTATTCGATGCTGATGGCCATTCCATTGGCACTGATGGGTGCAATTTATACTGCCTATTTTATGGCTCCGAAAATGCGTAAGTTGGTTAAACCTACTATCGAAATTATGGAGGCTCTGCCTACTGTTATTTTGGGGTTTTTAGCCGGGCTTTGGTTAGCTCCCTTTGTAGAAGAAAACCTGTTAGGGATTTTTGCAATTTTGTTTTTTGTCCCCTTGGCCGTGATTGTGTTTGCCCTGGGTTGGCAGTATATCCCTCAAGCAATACGTCATAAAATTCCTGAAGGATGGGATGCTGCGATATTAATCCCGGTGATTATTCTCAGCACTTGGCTGGCGTTTATCATTAGCCCAAGTATGGAAGATATTTTCTTCAACGGCAGTATACGGAACTGGATGAAAAACCAGTTTGGCATTGGCTATGATCAGCGCAACGCTCTGATTATCGGGTTGGCAATGGGATTTGCTGTTATCCCGACCATTTTTTCTATTGCCGAAGATGCAATTTTCAGCGTTCCGAAACATTTGACCGTTGGCTCGCTGGCATTGGGTGCAACTCCCTGGCAAACCATGCTCAGAGTAGTATTATTAACGGCTAGTCCAGGTATTTTTTCCGGGATAATGATTGGTTTTGGTCGGGCTATTGGGGAAACCATGATTGTGCTAATGGCAACAGGCAATACACCTGTTATGGATTTGAGTATTTTTCAGGGAATGAGGACACTTGCTGCTAATATCGCAGTGGAAATGCCAGAGGCAGAAGTGAATAGCACACATTATCGAGTGCTGTTTTTGGCGGCACTGGTATTGTTTGTGTTTACCTTTGTTTTTAACACCCTGGCAGAGATTGTACGCCAGAATCTACGTCAAAAATATAGTTCGTTATGATCAAGGCATGGTTTAAAAGTGGCTCACCGTGGGTTTGGCTGAATGCCGCCGCCGTGAGTACCAGTATCATTCTGGTTGTTGGTTTGCTTATTTTGATTGCTGTTCGTGGTCTGGGGCATTTTTGGTCATCGGATATTGTTGAATATCTTTATGATGATGGATTTCAACAGACAGTTATTATTGGAGAGGTGGTAGAAACTAGCAGAATGACAGTAAACGAAGCCAAAGCATCCGGTTATAAAGTTCCCGATAATGCGGAGTTTTTTGAGCAGCGTTTAATAAAAACCGGCAACAGGGATATATTGGGATCAGATTTTCGTTGGATACAAAGTCAATACATTAAAAAACAAAGCTACCTGAAGGATTTGATTGTTCTTGAAAGGAGGGAATGGGGTAATTTTTATGGACGTTTGGTTTCAGTCAAAGAGAATGGAAAAATTGTTGCAGAAGGTGGCAAAGCCTATCAAGTTGCGCAGCAAAGTATCGACCGCGCACTGGAGCTATTTGATGAAATCGAGTTTTTACAGAAGAAAAAAATTGGTTCCATCAATTATGCATTGGAACACTTACGCTTAAAAAATCGACGGTTACAACTGCAAGGTAAATGGAATGAAGATGAAGCGCAACAACAGACTGCGGGAAAAACCTTTTACGAACAATCCTATCAAGAACTCCAGAAGCGACTGGTTGGGTTATATCTGAAGATCCGAAGAGACAGTCTGGTTGTTAAGGATTCAAGCGACACGACGGTGGAAATTCCAGTTGCAAAGGTGGTTAGACTATTACAGCCCAATGCCATGAATGTTGCAGAAAAAATCTGGCAATATGGCATCAAGTTTTTTGATTTTGTATCAGAAGTCCCGCGTGAAGCCAATACAGAAGGCGGTATTTTTCCAGCTATTTTTGGTACTGTGATGATGGTTATGTTAATGGCTGTAATTGTTACCCCGTTTGGTGTGATTGCGGCAGTTTATATGCGTGAATATGCCTCTCAAGGGCTTACTATCCGTATAATCCGCATAGCGGTGAATAATCTTGCAGGGGTGCCGTCTATTGTCTATGGGGTTTTCGGGCTTGGTTTTTTTGTTTATATTTTGGGCGGCAAGATTGATCAATTGTTTTATCCGGAAGCAGCGCCGGCACCGGTCTTTGGTACGCCTGGTTTGCTGTGGGCATCATTAACCCTTGCTCTATTGACATTGCCGGTAGTGATTGTATCAACAGAGGAAGGTTTGGCGCGCATTCCAAAATCCATACGCGAAGGAAGTTTGGCGTTGGGAGCTACAAAATCAGAAACTTTATGGAGGACCGTGTTACCGATGGCGAGCCCGGCGATGATGACCGGTTTGATTCTGGCAGTGGCCAGAGCGGCTGGGGAAGTTGCTCCTTTAATGCTGGTAGGTGTTGTTAAAATGGCGCCAACATTACCGGTGGATGGTAATTTCCCTTTTCTACATCTGGAACGTAAATTTATGCACTTGGGATTTCATATTTATGATGTCGGTTTTCAAAGTCCAAATGTTGAAGCTGCAAGACCACTCGTATATGCCACGTCATTATTACTGGTGCTGGTTATTATTGGTTTGAATGTTTTTGCTATTGGTATCAGGAATCATTTGCGAGAAAAATATCGTGCTTTGGAAAATTAATATAATTATGGTTTTTTTAGATGAAAATGAGCGTAGAACAAACTCCGACACGTGCTATTAAAATTAACTCATTAAAAGTTTCAGATCGGGAAGCAGCACATGAGTTGCTAGAAACAAGTATCAAGATTGAAAGACTTAATTTGTTTTATGGGGAAAAACAGGCTTTGTTTGATGTCGATATGGAAGTTCCCAAAATGAAAGTAACGGCTTATATTGGTCCCAGTGGTTGCGGGAAATCAACGTTATTGCGAAGTATTAATCGCATGAATGACCTGATTGATTCAGTCAGAATTGAGGGAAAAATTCTTCTGGATGGCGAAGATATTTATCATAAGTCAGTTAATGTTGCTGATTTAAGGAGGCGGGTAGGTATGGTCTTCCAGAAACCTAATCCTTTCCCTAAATCAATTTATGAAAATGTTGCTTATGGTTTGAGAATTCAGGGACTCAATGACCGGCGAACGCTCGATGAAACCGTTGAACAATCATTAAAAGGTGCTGCGTTATGGGATGAAGTCAAGGGTCGTTTACATGAAAATGCATTGGGTATGTCAGGCGGTCAGCAGCAGCGATTGGTGATTGCACGTGCTATTGCTATCCAGCCTGAAGTGATGTTGTTGGATGAGCCTGCCTCTGCACTTGACCCTATTTCTACATTGAAAATTGAAGAATTGATTAATGAATTAAAAGAAAAATACACCATTGTCATTGTGACTCATAATATGCAACAGGCGGCAAGGGTTTCAGATTACACAGCTTTCATGTATATGGGTAAGCTAATTGAATTTGGAAGCACCAGTGAATTATTTACGAATCCAAAACAGAAGCAAACAGAAGATTATATTACCGGAAGGTACGGCTAACAGGTGCAAGCTATGGATAACAAAAAAATAGGTCAACATATTTCACGGCAGTTCAATGCTGAAATGGAGGATATCCGCCACAAGGTTTTGACTATGGGTGGCATTGTCGAGGAGCAGATTGAACAAGCTTCCCAGGCATTCATGCAATGCAATCTTGAACTGGCTGAAAAAGTCATTCAAAAAGATGATCAGATTGATAGTCTGGAAATGGAAATAGATCAAGAATGCACAGAAATTTTGGCCAGAAGACAGCCTGCAGCATTTGATTTACGAATGTTGATTGCCACCATTAAGATCATTACCGATCTTGAGAGAATAGGTGATGAAGCGGCCAGAATTGCAAAAATGGTGATAGCACTGGAAAAAACAGATTATTATCATGACAAATATCATGAAATTCAGCACTTGCTGGATATGGTAAAAGCTATGCTGCATAGTTCGCTGGATTGTCTTGCTAGATTGGATGCCAGTAATGTCGTTGATATTAAAAATCAGGATGTAAAAGTAGATAGAGAGTATGGCAGTATCATTAGACAACTGATTACCCGTATGATGGAAGATCCCAGAAACATTACCCGGGCGCTTGATGTACTTTGGACTTCTCGATCCTTGGAAAGGATTGGCGATCATTCCTGTAATATTTGTGAGCACGTGACTTATATGGTGAAAGGCAAAGATGTTAGGCACATTAGCCAGGAGGAGCTGGAAAAGGTGATCAGCAAATAATGCAGATAAAAGTTCTTGTTATTGAGGATGAGCAAGCAATCAGGGAAATGTTGGTCATGGTTCTTGAAAAGGAAGGTTTTGATGTGATGGCAGTGGCTAGTGGCGAACAAGCATTAATGCAACTGGCTAATACCATTACGGATTTGATTTTACTTGACTGGATGTTACCTGGTATCAGTGGTATCGAACTGGAAAGACGTTTAAAAAAAGATGATAGCTATAAAAACATCCCTATTATCATCCTGACGGCCAGAGGAGAGGAAGAAGATAAAATAAAAGGGTTGGAGATAGGTGCAGATGACTATGTGACCAAGCCATTTTCTCCCAAAGAATTAATTGCAAGAATCAAGGCTGTTATACGAAGAACCAGCAAGGCGCTGGGTTCTGAAAAAATTGTTATTGAAAATCTCTCTCTTGATATTGATCAGCATCAATTAATGATTGACGGGAACCGTTTGGATGTTAGTCCAACCGAATTCAGATTAATGCAGTTCTTCATGAGTAATCCTGAAATAGTTTTTAGTCGTGGTCAATTATTGGATCAGGTATGGGGGCGTAATGTTTATATTGATGAACGTACCGTTGATGTACATATTCAGCGATTGAGAAAAATACTGGCCCAATATAATCATGACAATGTGATCCAAACAGTTCGGGGTTTTGGCTATCGCTTTGCCGTGCCTGGAAAATAACCATGTCACGATGGTGGAGAGAGATAACTCTCATCACTTTTCTTTTAATTCTCGCCGGGATCATCAGTTTGTTCACAGGCCATTTAATCAAATGGCTGTTGCTGATTGCGATTATCCTGCTTGTTTGGCAAGCCATTCAGATCAATCAACTGGAGCGTAAGTTAAGCAAAGGCAAGATAGGTAAAAATATCCAGGCCAAAGGAATTTGGGGGGATATTTATCATCATCTGTACAAAATCAAAAAAGCTGAAAAAAACAGAAAAAAGAAACTGAGTCGAATGATTGACCAGTTTCGAAAATCTACCAATGCGCTGCCTGATGCGGCAGTCGTGTTAGGCAAGCAAGGGGAAATAGAATGGCTCAACAAATCAGCGAGAACGATTTTAGGTCTGAAAAAATTGGATAAGGGGCAGCGCATTACCAATTTGATTCGGCTGCCCGGGTTTGTAGAGTATTTTCAGGCAAAGGACTACAGCAAAAAAATCAGTATCACTGCACCTGCGGATGAAAATATCATCCTGCAAATTGCCATTGTCCCTTATGGAGTTGGATTAAGGTTGCTTTTGGCTCAAGACATTACTCAGATAAAAACAATGGAGCGTATTCGAAAAGATTTTGTTGCTAACGTTTCCCATGAATTACGAACACCATTAACTGTATTAAAAGGCTATCTGGAAATTTTGCTGGACATGGAGGAAGTTCCTCAAATTTTAACCTGTTCACTACAACAAATGGAATCACAAACCGAAAGGATGCAGACGCTGGTCAATGATTTGTTAATGTTGACCCGTTTGGAAACCAAAGAAAAGCGGATAGAGTGTGTTGATGTGCCAGCACTATTGCAACGTATCGTACAGGAAAGCTGTTTCCTCGAGTCAGAAATGCGGCGTGTTGAATTATTAATTGACAGCAAAGCGAAAATTAAAGGTGATCCAGATGAATTACGCAGCGCCTTTAGCAATCTTATTGAAAATGCCTTGAAATATTCACCTGCCGATTCAATGGTCAAGGTTAGGTGGTTTGACCACGAAAAAAGTGTAAGTTTGGAAGTTGTAGACCGGGGTGAAGGTATTACCAAAGAGGAAATTCCCAGAATCACCGAACGTTTCTACCGAATCGATGTTAATCGCAGCGCCAAAATCACCGGTACCGGATTAGGGTTAGCCATCGTTAAGCATGTTTTGGTAAGGCACGATGCCAGATTAGATATTACCAGTAAGTTAGGTAAAGGCAGCCGTTTTCGTTGCCTGTTTCCTAAAAAGCAGATATGTTTGTGATATAGCCTTTAACAAAAAGCTTTGGATATCAGTTTTGGATAGGTTTTAATTTCATTACGGCGATTTTTGTCGCCAGAAAATCTAATTCTGAAATTGGGCAGGTTGATTAAGTGGGTGATGGTTTCATCAATTTCTTCATAAGATGGTCGCTGAAAAGGTAGTGGCATCCAGGGCGGGTAGATTTCATCATGACTACGGTCAATACAATTATGTGTAATCACTGAACGGATTTGTTTTTGAGCAAGAGCTTCGAATACAATAATCTGTTTTTTTCTTATACAAGGAACGATAACACCATCAATTTTACCACTTGGAATACCGGAAGTATCAGAAAACTGTTGGGAGAGTTCCTGGGGTAAAAACTGAATTTTATCTTCCAGTTCGGGCCATCTCCATTCCGGGGTGTTGTGGACTTTTCCAATATTAATGCGTCGCGGAGGGTATTGGCAAAATTGTGGTTGACGAATAAACTGAATTAGCTCAGGATACTGCATCATGGTGCCAAGCCCCACCGCTATTGGCATCGGGAATGAGAGCATTTGGGCGGAGCCATTAACAAGTTTTACAAACACTCGTTCGTTAGAGATAAATGCTGATCCAGCAAAGAGCATTGCAATAATAAAAGAAGTTTTGCCGGCACTCGCATCTCCTATCACTAAATAATTTTTTCCAAGACTTTGTATGGCGCCAGCATGAAAAAGCACCCAACCTTGGTCTTCCAGATATCGGGTGATCAGATCACGAGCAACACGTGATATTTCCATCAGTGGCCAGCGGACCTTAACAGATAAAACCACAGTAATAGTATTGGTTGAACGGTCAGTCACCCATAGCATGCCATACTGGGGGTCGCAATCGACAGTTATTTGTTTACTGACACAAATTCGATCAAGGTATCGTCTAGCATTACTGATCCTTCGGGTATCAATTTCAACTTTTTCAATAGTGTTTAATGCTGATATAACCAGATCATCTGCATGGAGCAGATTAATACGGTAACTCAAAATAGTATCGATCGACTCTGATAAATTCAGGGGATACAGATATTTTGCGATCCAGTGGTGAATCTCAGGATCGTAACCATGAATATCAATGGATAATCCCTGGACATGGAAATTACCTTGATGCGGTAGTTGTTCGGATTTTTTTAAAATTTGATCCAGCCATAGTGGATGATAACGTTGAGGTGATGTTTGAGTAGCTAGTGTTGACATTAGTTTTTTCTTTGCTCTTTTAATTGTTCTGAAATTTCAATAAACCAAGGGCTTAACATTTCTGTTAGCTCGGATTGTTTTGCCCAGCGAGATGCTCTGATGCAGATTCGCTGTGTTAATTCTAACGTGACCCCAGCTTTGTCTCCAGACAGACATTTTTTCAAATCCCACCAGGGACCATTTTCTTTATAACTCAAAATTAGACCCAGTCTGACACAGCTATGAAAGGTGCCAAAGCAATATAAATATTCTCTGGCTTGATCAAGGCTAAAGTCATCAGAAAATGATTCAAGATGCTTAGCTAATAAACGATCTTCTATTTCCGGAAAATCAGGAACGAATTCATCAGCTAACAGCCAAGCTAAATCATCCAAACGATTTCGGGTTCCGCAATGTTCCCAATCGAACCAAGCGACATTATTATCTTCCAAGACCATGGCATTCCCTGGTCGGCTGTCCCATTTGATAAAGCGGGGTTTTGAAACCGTAAATAGCTCAGCGAGCGGATTAAGTTTTGGCCTGGAAGGGTGAATATTGAAATGTTCCCCGATGACGGTGGGCCTATCCAGAAGCCCCATAATCCAGTCTCTAGTATTGCCAATTTCCTGGAATTCTTCGTCAAACCCATGTTCCGATCCTGTTTGCTGAGTTTGTGACAAGTTCTTGATGGCATTATCCAAAACCATTTCAGTTTGGTCTGCACTGGCATCATGTAATGCTTCAGAAAGTCGTATGCCTTTCAGATCTTCCTGAGCAAGTAAATAATCCCCATCTGTTGCTAACAGCCTTGGCACGAAGGGCGAAATCTTACCAATTTTATGTAAAACTGCGCATTCCATGATAACGCGGGATCGCTCGTTACGTTCTGTTGCAATGACAGTTCGCCCGTCCATTAGCTGTAAGCGGAACGACTTTCTGGTGTGCCCGCCTGGGAATTCCACATCCTTGATTTTACATTCGAGCAGTTGCTCCCAAATGCCCAATTTTAGTTTCTGGTTACGACGCTTATGTTTTGCGAGAGCTGCTTTCCTGGCTTTATTTTTTTTATCGCGATTTTTATTTTTATTACTCATATGATGACTGGTTTAATCTTCTCGGAATGCCTTGGTAAATCGGCGCAATATAGGGTCTGTTAGATACTGCATTGCTGTTCGGTCTCCAGTGATAATCATGACGCTAGCCTGCATGCCTGGATAAATAGAGGTATTATTCAGCACCTTGACAGGGTCTTCGGTCAATTCAATTTTGGCGAGATAATAAGGGATCTGAGTTTTGGGGTCTTTAAGCCGGTCTGCTGAGATGATTTTAACTATACCCTTAATAGGTCTCAGCACACGTTGATTGAATGCCGTAAAGCGGACTTCAGCTTTTTGGCCAGATTGGATGATGTCCCGATCTTTAGGTTCTACATGAGCATCAACCAACAATTTTTGACCAGTCGGGACAATTTCCAAGATGTCTTCTCCGGCTTTTATTACTCCCCCGATAGTATGTTTTTTCAGGTTCACAATAGTCCCGGAAACCGGTGCAATGATGGTTTTTCTGGTCAGTGTGTCTTTGGCTTTAGAAAGTAGATGAGTGAGCTTTACAATCGATTCTTGGTCGGCTTGTAACTGTTTTGAAATTTCAGAATCTTTTGTAGAAATGATGTCTGACCTTTGAAGTTGTAGCTGACTGATCAATTGCTTAATGGCGGCAATTTGCGATCGTTTTTCCTTGATCTCTATTTCTGTCCCAATTTCATCATTTTTAAGTTTAAATAAATCTCGGCGTGTGATCAGACCCTGCTGTAAAAACTGTTCATTTTGTTGGAGTTCATCGCGGATAATTGTTAATTGTCTCTTTTGTGCTCCAAGACTTCCAGTCAGCTCGAGAAGCTGATTTCTCAAACGGTCCATGCGGTTCTGGAGAATCTTGAGTTTGTGTTGATGTTCCTGTTTTCGTAAAGCAAGTACTTCATTTTGCTTGTTAATTGCATTTTTTATGGTAGGATCGGATTGATTGCTCAACAGCCATTCTGGAAATGCAATATCAATATTATCTTGTTTTTCTGCAATCAATCGCGCATAGCGGGTTGTTGCTAGCACCAGCTGAGTCCTGAGCGATTGGTATTCTTCGCGGGATTGGGTTTCATCGAGTGTTATCAAGGTTTGCCCGGCAGTGACGATATCACCATCTTTAACTAAAATTTTCTTGATGATGCCGCCTTCCAGATGCTGAATTTTTTTGCTGTAGCCATCAACGCTGACAATACCAGGTGCTATAGCGGCACTGGAAAGGGGAATAAATAGCGTCCAAGCCAACAATGCACTGATAAAGGCGCCCAAAACCAGATAGCCCATCAGTATCAAGCGTCGGGTTTCTTTGAAGAAAGTGTTGTTATGAATATCTGTCGCTATCGACGTCATGATTTTATAAGGGAATGTGGATTTACTTATCAGGTTTTTTTGAGGTTTCTCTAAAGGTGGAGATCAAAGCATCCGTAGCATTACGAATTTCCTGTAATCTGGTTTCTCGGTTATTGGTTTTCTGAATCACTTTTGGGAAATCAGTGGGAGCTTGCAGGGGTTGTTCTTGTTTCGTGGTCATTTTTTCGGCCCTGGCTTTTTTTAGCATGATGACATTATCAGTCAGTTTCAGCATGCTGGATTGATGGGAAATCAGAATGATCATAGCATTGTTTTCTTTGAGTTCTGCGATGGCGCTAACCAGCGCTTCCTTTCCTTCTCTATCCAGGTTGGCATCAGGTTCATCCAGTACAACGAGCTTTGGATTTCGATAGGCTGCACGCGCCAAAGCAATTCTTTGTCGTTGTCCTCCAGACAGATAGGCGCCCTGGTCACCGATTTCTGTGTCATATTGTTGTGGAAACTGCATGATCATTTCATGGACATTGGCAATTTTTGCGGCTTCAATAACAGCGTCTAAATCACCGTCTTCCATACGGGCAATATTTTGTCGAAAACTACCGGCAAATAATTCTACATCCTGGGGTAAATATCCTATATAGGGTCCCAAATCATCTGAATCCCATAAATTTATATTTTTTCCGCCTAGTTTGATATGACCAGAGGACGGATTGGCTATGCCAACCAGAAGTCTTGCCAAAGTGGATTTTCCTGCTGCCGTCGGGCCGCCGACACCCAAGCTATAGCCAGGAGATAACTCAAAATTGATCTTATAAAGTACCGGTTTTTTGCTTTTGGGATAGTAATAGGTTAATTTTTCTACAGTTAAAGGGCCATCCGGCTGAGCCATAGCCGGATGTGCCATCAAGGTAGGTGCAATATTCAGGCGGGAACTGATTTGATGAAGAGCATTGCGTGCTTTAAGAACCGATTTCCATGAAGAAATAGCCATGCCCATCGGGCCAATGGCACGCCTCATCAGCAACACGCTGGCCATCATGGCCCCGCCAGTCAATTGATCATTCATGATTAACCAGCCAGCGCTGGCGACAATGGCTATTTGCAGGGCAAAGCGTATAAATTTTGCTAAGGTACTTATCCAGCCTGTTTTAGCAGCGGATTGGGCATGTGTTCGTAGTGATGCTTCATTTTTTTCATTCCATTGATGCAGGAAATTCTTTCGCATTCCCATCGCTTCGATAACGTCTGAGTTTTTTATCACCGACGAGGCGTATTCAGTTAATTTATTGGCCGAAGCTTCGGAGTTTTTTACCAGTGACCGGCTGAGGTATTCATTTAATACGGCAAGCCCCGCTAAAACAAACAAACCGATTAAAGTAATTGTTCCGATCAGTGGATGTAAAAGAAACAGCACCAATGTAAAAAAAGGGGCCCAAGGCAAATCAAGGATAGTAATTAGCGCCGGGGTTGAAAAAAAATTTCGTAAGGTAGCGAGTTCATAAAGAACCCTGATGGATGACGGTCTTTCCTTGCGAAGTGAACGGGAAATTGTACCGCTGATAATATGACTGCTTAGTCGGTGATCCAGCCAAGCACCAATGCGCATTAAGATAGAGCTTCTGATTGCATCAAGTGCGCTGAGCGTTATAAGTGCAAAAATCGCGAGCAGCGTCAAAAAAATCAGGGTGTCAGTGCTTTTATTTGGAATGACCCGATCATAAATTTGCAGCAAAAAAACCGGCACCGTCAACATGAGCAGGTTGACGAAAAAGCTAAAAATGATGACAGCAACAAAACTTTGTCGACAAGCTTTTAAACTGTCATGCAAGTAGGAATTTAAGGATTGCTCTGACAAGAAATCAACTCCAAAAAAACGGTGTTATATTGAGAAAAAGGATAATTAAGTCGTTGCTTGCTTGGATACAAGATAAAATCCGACCCATTCAAGCAACGACATTAGCAAAAGTCCATTTTTACGAGTGTGGCTAAAAACTAGGGGACATCGCCTCCCCAATCATCATAGCCGCCATCATCATCCATGTCATCCCCGTTATCGTAGCCATAGCCACTGTGACCGCCTTTTCCGCCGCCACCAGAACCAGAGCCACCGCCACCGTGTTTACCGCCGCCCCCAGAACCTGAGCCACCGCGACCGTGTTTACCACCGCCGCCGGAGCCAGAACCCGAGCCACCGCGACCATGTTTACCACCGCCCCCGGAGCCAGAACCCGAGCCACCGCGACCGTGTTTACCAC
>JALXCS010000255.1:0-1128 GCA_026990815.1 Methylomonas sp.
CATTATAGTTGTGACTGTCTATTTTTTTTGCACTAGCTTATAACAGAAAAAGTCTATGGTTTTGCTAAATTCGAAACCTGAAGCTTTTGGAATTTCAATTTACAAGCGAAAGAAAAAATCAAACTAATTTATAGTTATAGGCTTACATAAAAAAATACCTAGAATAAGTGAGTGGAAACGTGAATGAAGAAGTTCTGTTTTTTGCCATTATTCATTGTTTTAAAATAAATTATTGGGAAAAAGTTGGTCATTGCCATTAATGAAACATGGCAAATATTGCGCGTTAAAATGAAATCAAAAACCGTGTTTTGTTTTACAAACATGAAGTAAGGGGAATTACAAATCAACGAACTCATGGTTACATAATCGAGCATTCCCAGTGGACAAGGGCAGGGCGATTTGTTTTGTTGGAATGGGGCAATAAGGTGGGTGAAAGAGACATGAGTGTATTTTCGATTAAATACTAATACACTCCAGTGACGAGACTAAAGTCTATCCAGGTTTGGGCTGCCCTTATGAAGCCAAAGAGGGCAGCGGAAAAATCTTAGTAAATACTAAGATTAGTTGTTAGCAGTATCAGGGAAATTGATGTAAAACTTTCACATATCAAATAGTAGAATGGGGTATATTCCTGAATGCAGAAGGTTTAAAAGATCATGGTCAAAATGTTTTTTTCGTTATTTCTTGGAGGCCAGACATGACAATCCAACAAACCTTAACAATTGATGGCAATCAGGCTGCTGCAATTGTTGCCCATAAATTGAATGAAGTTATTGCGATTTATCCGATTACTCCGGCTTCGCCAATGGGGGAGGTGGCGGATGAATGGTCTTCGCAGGGGAAAACTAATCTTTGGGGAACGGTACCGCAAATAATTGAAATGCAATCAGAAGGCGGTGCGGCAGGAGCAGTTCATGGTTCTTTGCAGGCAGGGGCATTAACGACAACTTTTACCGCTTCACAGGGTTTGATGTTGATGCTTCCAAATATGTATAAAATTGCCGGCGAATTATCCCCAACGGTTTTTCATATTGCTTCACGATCACTGGCTTGCCAGGCATTATCAATTTTTGGTGATCACAGTGATGTGATGGCAGCAAGAATGACGGGCTTTGCGATGCTTTGCTC
>JALXCS010000255.1:1138-4507 GCA_026990815.1 Methylomonas sp.
ATTGCAACTGCCGCTAGTTTGGAGGGACGATTACCTTTTCTGCATTTTTTTGATGGTTTCAGAACCTCGCATGAAATTTCCAAAATCAAGGTATTTGATGATCAGGTTTACCGGCAAATCATTAATGAAGACTGGGTGAACGTCCATCATGCTCGCGGGTTATCTCCAGAACATCCTATATTACGCGGAAGTTCGCAAAACCCGGATGTGTATTTTCAGGCAAGAGAATCTGTAAACCCTTTTTACACCAAAATGCCGTTAATTGTGCAAAATACCATGGATCGTTTTGCGAAATTTACAGGACGTCATTATCATCTATTTGATTATTTTGGTTCGCCTGAGGCTGAGCGGATTATTGTATTGATGGGTTCTGGTGCCGAAACTACCGAAGAAACAGTTGATTATTTGGTAAGGCAAGGTGAGTCAGTTGCTGTTATCAAGGTCAGATTATTTCGTCCCTTCTCATCAGAAGCATTGATTGAGGCTTTGCCAGCTAGTTGTACTCATATTGCGGTACTGGATCGAACCAAGGAGCCCGGTGCTGATGGCGAGCCTCTCTATAAAGATGTCATTACTGCAATTGCGCAAAATTTTTGTTCGACTGAGAGTAAATTTAACAATTTCCCCAAAGTTATCGGTGGGCGCTATGGCTTGTCTTCCAAGGAATTTACACCTGGAATGGTCAAGGCAATTTTTGATCATCTCAAACAACCGAAACCAAAAACATCATTCACTATCGGTATCTATGATGATGTAAAGCAGCATAGTCTGGATTGGGATAAAAATTTCCGTACTGACACTCATCAAGAAACATTTCAAGGTGTGTTTTTCGGGTTGGGAAGTGATGGTACAGTCAGCGCCAATAAAAACAGTATCAAGATTATTGGTGAAAATACCGATCTTTATGCCCAGGGCTATTTTGTTTACGATTCCAAAAAATCTGGAGCGATTACTATTTCTCACTTGCGATTTGGTCCTAATCCTATTCACTCAACCTATCTCATAGCAAAAAATGAAGCTGATTTTGTAGCCTGTCATCAGTCCGTATTTTTAGAGCGCTACGACATGCTGGAGATGGCAGCAGAACAAGCCGTGTTTTTACTCAATTCACCTACTGAACCAGATGAAGTTTGGTCAACATTACCAAAAAGAGCCCAGCAGCAAATCCTTGATAAAGGTATCAAGATGTACAGTATTAATGCTTATGAGGTTGCTAAAAATACTGGCATAGGTAAACGCATCAATACCATCATGCAAACCTGTTTTTTTGCTATTTCAGGAATTTTACCAAAAGATGAGGCTATTAAAGCCATCAAACAAGCTGTTGAAAAGACCTATGGCAGAAAGAACAAAAGAATGGTTGATCTGAACTTTCGCGCCATTGATGAGGCCTTAGCATATCTTTATGAAATAACCATTCCTCGGGATATAACCAGCGATACTGAAATACATTCACCAGTGCCAGATTCGGCGCCCGAATTCGTCCGCAAAGTAACAGCAGAACTTATTGCTGGGCATGGAAATGAACTTCCCGTTAGCTTATTCCCTGCAGATGGCTCTTATCCTTTAGGCACCAGCGCTTATGAAAAGAGGAACCTCGCGCTTGAAATTCCAGTTTGGGAAATGGATCTATGCACACAATGTGGCAAATGCGCGATGGTTTGTCCTCATGCAGTTATTCGCAGTAAAATTTTTTCGACAAAGGTATTACAAGATTCACCAGAAACATTTAAACATACGCCATTATTAGGCAAGGATTTTCCAGAAGGTTTGGAAATAAGTTATCAAGTTGCGCCCGAAGATTGTACAGGATGCAGTTTATGTGTTGATATTTGCCCAATTCGTGATAAATCCAATGCCAGCCGTAAAGCCCTTAATATGGCGCCTCAGGCACCAATAAAGCAACAAGAACGGGGGAATTGGGATTATTTTCTGTCACTCCCTGAATATGATCGTCGGTTGCTTAAACCGACCACTATTAAAGGCGCAATGGTGATGCAGCCACTGTTTCAATTTTCGGGCGCATGTGCGGGTTGTGGTGAAACGCCTTATCTCAAACTGGCATCGCAATTGTTTGGTGATCGTATGGTGGTTGCAAATGCGACGGGTTGTTCCTCCATTTATGGTGGTAATTTGCCGACTACACCCTGGGCTAAAAATAAAGAAGGACGAGGTCCGGCATGGAATAATTCTTTATTTGAAGATAATGCCGAATTTGGTTTGGGTATTCGGGTGGCGATTGATAAACACTCTGAACAGGCATTGGATCTTCTGCAACAGCTTAAACTGCAGTTGAATGAACAACTGATCGAAGCAATTATTAATGCAGACCAAACAAATGAAGCGGGTATATTTGAACAGAGGCAACTTGTTCAGAATTTATGTGAACAGCTCAAAAAGATTGATGATCCTGCTGCAGCACAATTATTGCAGGTAGCCGAAAATCTATGCCAAAAAAGTGTCTGGATTGTTGGCGGCGATGGCTGGGCATACGATATCGGTTATGGTGGTTTGGATCATGTGCTGGCCAGTGGTCGTAATGTGAATATTCTGGTGCTGGATACAGAAGTCTATTCAAATACCGGAGGGCAAACCTCAAAAGCGACGCCGCGCGGTGCTGTGGCAAAATTTTCGGCAAGTGGTAAAGCAACAGCCAAAAAAGACCTTGGTATGTTGGCGATGGATTATGAAAATGTTTATGTGGCAAATGTTGCCTATGCCGGGAAGGATACCCAAACATTACGGGCATTTCTGGAAGCGGAAGCTCATGATGGGCCATCACTGATAATTGCTTATTCTCCCTGTATTGCCCACGGTATAGATTTATCCAATAATCATCGACAGCAACAACTTGCGGTAAAAAGTGGTCATTGGCCATTATTCCGTTTTGATCCTAGGCGAATCAAGCAAGGTAATAATCCGATGCATCTGGATTCACCGCCGCCCTCCATTCCTTATGAGGATTTTATTCGGACAGAAGCACGTTTTGATATGCTGTGGAGAACTCATCCTGAAGATGCAGAAAGATATCTTGCTCAGGCCCAGCGCGATGTTAAACATCGTTATTATTATTACCAACAACTCGCTGAACTGGATTGGTCAGATAGCACCAGCGTGGCTGCTGTAAAAGCTAGTTTTAAAAATCATGTAGAGGAGGTTTGATATGGTTGATATGAGCACACAGTATTTGGGGCTAAGGCTTGTCAATCCATTGGTGCCTTCCGCTTCGCCATTAAGTAAAGATTTGGATACCGCAAAACAACTGGAAGATGCAGGGGCTTCGGCTCTGGTCATGCATTCATTATTTGAAGAGCGAATTGAATCTGAAGCAATACGCCATGACCGATTCTACCATCAACAGTCTATAGG
>JALXCS010000256.1 GCA_026990815.1 Methylomonas sp.
TGTGTTTCCTATGTTGCGCCTTGAATATCACAAAACATCCTGCGGAAAGTTGTAAAAAATTAATGTTTCCCTATTTATGTGGATAATTGGCATTTCAGCCTAAAGTAATCATAATTAAGGACAAGAAATTCTGTTTCTTGTCCTTAATGAAGGTGTACTTACAAGTCAAATTACAAATAGTCAAGAATTAAAAACAAAATAACGGTTAATCCTAAGCCGCAATGAATTACACCTTTAACACTGGCCATTGGGCCCATTTTTCCGCAAGTGGGTAGTTTTTGGCAAACACTGATGTTTTTTACTGCCGGATAAGCGCCATTAAGTTCAAGAGCGAGAATGATGACAACAGCGATAATAAAGGCCAGAGCGCTAAAACTATGAGGGTAATGAGAGGATGCACCCATGAAAAAAAGCATAGGAATTGAAAATAAGGTGTTGGTTCGTGATGCCAGACCCGCAGTCGCCAAAGCGTCTGCCGCCTCTGGTAATGCTTTTCCGCCACTGGCTACTGCTTCGGTAGAAGCAATTACTGTTTTCTGGTTTGGCCAGATGATCAGCCAGACATTTAGGAACATGAAAACACCAAGTAATGCGCCGACATAGATATCCATTGACATGCCGCCGCCGCGCAGGCCAAAAATAGCCAGGCCGGTTATTAATGTTGCTGCTGCTCCCCACCGGAACCACCAAAGTGCTTTAGGCACTAGGCCTTTGATAGCAGCGGTTTTGGCAGAAGCATCAGCTTCTTTAAAATATTCAGTTTGAACAAAATTGAAATAATAAAGTAATCCAATCCATGTGATTCCTGCAAGAAAATGTCCCCAACGCATCAGCATTTCAATGCCAGCAGTAGTTGTAACAATATCCATCGACTTCCCCCTTTTATAATAAATTATTAGTGTTGGGTCGAAACTTAAAAAAATAACCCAAATGTATATTCTATAAAAGTTAAGAGTCTGTCAAGTTTCTGATAGAATTAAAAGCTCTCATTATTGAGCGGGTTAGTAAGTAGATATAGATTATTGATGGTAACACCAAAAAACATAAATATTGAATTTTTTTATAGGCAGGCAGAATGTCTGATTTTTTACTCCGACATGTTGCTGGTGAGTCATGTCAGAAGGTGTTATTGAACTGGATGTGAGAAAAAACAGGAGAAATTTTGGAAAAGAAAAAGCAAAATATTCTGGGTGGGCGCCTACTAATAAGCCCACCCAGAATAAACAGTAAAAAAAATTAGCCGGATTTTTCCATTGTGTTTTTATTCATTCCTGAATAAACAGGACACCAGCCTGAATAGCCAGTAGCTACCAGGATCATGCCAATTAGCAACAGAGGTATGCTGGCTATGGGTAAAGAGACAAGAAGGGCAATTGATCCGGCAATGGTTCGGTATTTTTTTTCTTTTTCCCCTACATTGTGTTCAAATTTGAGCATGCGTTTAAAATCAAAATTCATTGTGTCTCCCCTAATTATTATTGAAGGAATTGATAAAAATAAAGTCGTATTCAAAATTCTGTAACGATCCGGGTTTATTGGTAGACTAATCAACCAAGGCTATAGCTCTCAAACATATTACCAATACTATATTATAACGCCTCCCATGGATGTCACTGAAATAATTGATCCTTTAAATGAAATGCAGCGCCAGGCTGTAACAGCTCCAAATCAGCCGATGCTTGTTTTAGCAGGGGCGGGTAGTGGCAAAACTCGTGTCCTGGCGCATCTGATTGGTGGGCAAGTTCAGGTGGAAGGTCTTTCGCCGCAAAATATTTTGGCGGTTACTTTTACCAATAAGGCAGCAGCAGAAATGCGTTTGCGAATTGAGAATCTATTAAATATTTCTGCCAGAGCCATGTGGATTGGAACCTTCCATGGTTTGGCGCATCGTTTACTGCGGCGGCATAGTAAAGAAGCCGGGTTGCCCGAAACATTTCAGGTTATTGATTCAGATGATCAGTATCGTTTGATAAGACGGTTACTGAAATCATTGAATATTGACGAAGGAAAGTGGCCCCCCAGACAGATTCAATGGTTTATCAATGCCAAGAAAGATGAGGGTATCAGAGCTGTAAATATGGCTGAAGCCGGGGATTTGTATCATCGGCAAATGCTATTGGTTTATCGCGCTTATGAGGGGATTTGCCAACGTTCCGGGTTGGTGGATTTTGCTGAATTATTATTAAAAGCACATGAAGTATTACATGATAACCAGGATTTATTGGGTTTTTACCAGAAGCGTTTTAAGCAGGTTCACGTTGATGAGTTTCAGGATACCAATACTATTCAGTATGCATGGTTACGTTTATTGACCCAGAACCAAAATAATTTGTTCCTGGTTGGCGATGATGATCAGTCTATTTATGGTTGGCGTGGTGCGAAAATTGAAAATTTGTTTAGCTTTCAGAGTCATTATCCAACCCATCAAGTCATCAGGCTGGAACAAAATTATCGATCTACAGGAAATATTCTTAAAGCCGCAAATGTTTTGATTAATCATAACGAAGGACGAATGGGTAAGGAATTATGGACAGATTCGGGAGATGGAGAACTGATTTCTTTATACGCTGCATTCAATGAGCAAGATGAAGCTTATTTTGTGATTGAACGAATCAGAAAATGGGTAAACGATGGCGGCTTGCGCAGTGAAGCGGCAATTTTGTATCGCTCAAATGCCCAGTCTCGGCAATTTGAAGAAAAACTGATGTCTGTCGGTATGTCTTATCGTGTTTACGGGGGGTTACGATTTTTTGAACGGGCAGAAATTAAAAATGCCTTGGCTTATCTGCGATTGATTTCAAATCGTCTTGATGATGCAGCATTTGAACGTGTAATTAATATGCCAACGCGCGGTATTGGCGCTAAGACCATGGACGAAATTCGTCTCAAAGCCCGGCAGAGAAGTAAATCTCTCTGGCAAACCGCTTTGGAGTTATTGTCTGAATCTGCGTTTACCCCTCGTGCAACAAATGCGCTGAGCGGTTTCGTTCAATTGATTAATAATTTGGCCGAATCTAGCCAGGACTTAGAATTATACGAAAAGGTAAAGTTAATCATCGAAAAAACTGGATTGATCGAAACTTATAAAAAAGAGAAAGGGGAAAAAGGTGAGGCCAGGGTGGAAAACCTGGAGGAGCTTGTCAATGCAGCCCGGTTGTTCGATTATGATCAGGATAATGATGAAAACCTGGGTGAAATGGAAATGTTTTTGAGTTATGCGGCTCTGGAAGCCGGTGAAATGCAAGGGAATGACACTGAAGATTGTGTGCAATTGATGACTCTGCACTCTGCAAAAGGTTTAGAGTTTCCGTTGGTATTTCTGGTTGGACTTGAAGATGGTTTGTTTCCATCCCAGCAGTCTGTCGATGATGCGGCCCGGCTTGAGGAAGAGCGGCGGCTTTGTTATGTTGGCATGACACGGGCAATGAAGGTTTTATATCTTACTTATGCTGAATCAAGGCGGTTATATGGCAGAGAAACCAGTGCCAGACCATCCCGGTTTCTAAGGGAGATTCCGGTGGATACCGTTCAGGAGGTCCGAATGAGGGAGCAAGTGAATCGGCCAGTTACTGCTGTTAGTCCAATGTCTGGAAAAATTAGACAAATCAATACTTTTAAACTGGGGCAGCACGTCAGCCATGCTAAATTTGGTGAAGGGGTGGTGTTACAAGTGGAAGGTGAGGGCGCTCAGGAGCGGGTGCAAATTAATTTTAGAGATATTGGTATTAAGTGGTTGATGCTGGCTTATGCTAAGCTTGAGGTTTTGTAGAAAGACGCATGACAGGAGTATTTCTCCTGTCATGTTTTTAACGGAAAAGATTAAGGTGTTAAGCCTTCGCCCAGAGTGACAACTTTAAGTGCGTTGGTACCACCTTGTTGACCGGTCAGATCCCCTTTGGTAATAATAAAACGATCTCCTTTTTTTGCAAAGCCGTGTTCCTTGAGCTTGTTCAGAATTTCGCGGTTAACTTGAGCATGATCGTTCGAGTTATGGGAAAAATAAAATGGAAAGACTCCCCTATAAATAGTTGTTTTTCCAAGTGTTTTATCTTGGCTGCTAAACGCAAATATCGGTATTCCCGAGCTGATTCTTGACATTAACAAGGGTGTTGTACCAGATTCAGTCCAGGCAGCAATGCCATGAATTTCAGAATGGTTTGCCATATACATGGATGCCATGGCAATTGCTTCATCAACGCGTTTAAACTTGACGTTTACACGATGATCAGACTGTCGGACGCTTCGCTGCTTTTCAGTTTCCACGCAAATCCTGACCATGGCTTCCACAGTCTCTACAGGATAATTTCCTGCTGCTGTTTCTGCCGAAAGCATGACTGCATCAGTGCCATCGTGGACAGCATTTGCAACATCAAATACTTCGGCGCGTGTTGGAATCGGATTTTCAATCATGGATTCCATCATTTGAGTGGCAGTAATTACAGCGCGATTTAATTCCCTGGAGCGCTGAATAAGTCTTTTTTGTACGGCGGGTAAATTAGCG
>JALXCS010000257.1 GCA_026990815.1 Methylomonas sp.
CATGAGTTCCATTCGATAAAAAACGCCATAATGATATTAAATCACGACTTAGCCAAGCAATTTGCTCGAGAGTGGGTTTCATCCTGGAATTCTCATGATATCGGGAAAATTGTTTCTCATTATGCTGATGAAATTGTTCTTGTTTCCCCCGTTGCCAGAAATATTCTGGGTTATCCTGAAGTCCGGGGAATAACTGCAGTAAAAAAATACTTTGAGAAAGGTCTGGATGTTTATCCTGATTTGAGATTTGAGTTACAGGATGTACTTTATGGTGATAGCAGTCTTGTTTTATGCTATGTCAATCAGGCTGGTATTAAAGCGGGCGAATTTATGCAACTGGATTCTTCAGGGAAAGTCCTTAAAATGCATGCCCATTACTGTGGAGATTAATGATGGATTGTCATAAGCTACTGCTTAAAGCTGAGGAAATCGAAAACATGCCCGGTGAGCGCCGTGTTCATTTTTTAAACCCTAATGCTGATCGTATCCGAAAAGCTATCGGAGATGCTGTTGGTTTGAGCAAGATCGGTATTCATCTGGTTTATGTTGAGCCAGGCCGTGATTCGACTGAATATCACAAACATTATCAGGAAGAAGAATGTTTGTATGTTCTGTCAGGTAAAGGAAAGCTGATTATCGAAGGTCAATCGTTTGACTTTGAAAAAGGGGATTTTGTTGGATTTCCAGCCGATAGCGCAGCGCATTCAGTGACTAATGAAGGAAAAGAAACCCTCATCTGCCTGGTGATGGGGCAACGATTGGATCAGGATGTCGCCGATTATCCCAATCAGGGGAAAAGGTTGTACCGGAATAACGGCAAGTGGGATCTGGTTGATCTGGAATCTATTTCAGACCCGAAAAAACCATAACTATGAATTGATGGATGAATTTTCTTGATTCGATTTCACTGTTTGTTATTCTTGCAGCATTGGCAAGTCTGCCGAGCGCCAGTGTAGCGTTGGTAGTAAGCCGTTCCGCCTTATTGGGTTTTCAAAATGGTATAGCTGTCTCAGTTGGCATCGTATTAGGGGATCTGGTGTTAATGACTTTGGCGATGGTTGGTCTGTCAGCGGCAGTAGTCGCTTTAGGCGATTTATTCAGAGTTTTGCGTATCTTTGCAGGCGGCTATTTAATATGGCTTGCTTGTTCAATATTGCTGAATAAAACAGCCAGTTCAATAACCCCAAAAACAGGAGCTGGTAGGAGAAGTCTTGCCGCCAGTTTTGTTGCCGGATTTTCTCTGACCTTGAGTGATATCAAAGCCATCTTATTTTATTTGAGCTTGTTGCCGGCTTTTCTTGATTTGACCAGGCTTGGCCGTTCTGATATTGCCCTGGTTTTTTCCATGACCATCATTTCGGTCGGAAGCGTGAAAATAATTTACGCCTATTTTGCAGAAAAATTGATCAATTATTCCGGAACAATGGGATTGAATGGATGGGTTAAAAATGTAGTCGGCGCAATGATGATGGGAATCGGACTTTACTTGCTTATCAATATTTTCACTGAATAGAGTTTTTTTCGCAGAGCTGACTCTGGATTTTAGACTACCGTGGATTTAGATCGGTTGCTAATAAGAAAAAAAGCTTTTATAGGAGAGTGAAAAAATCCGGGTGATTCACTCTTATTTTGTATAGAAAATATTAGTGATAAACCAAGTTTTTTTGCCCTCCGGAAGGTTTAATATCACCTCATCATCTACTTGTTTTTTTAAACAGGCACGAGCCATTGGTGAATCAGTCGATATATAATCTTTTCTACCGTATATTTCTTCAGGACCCACTATTCTAAATTTCAGTGTATTTTCTTGGTCATCTTCTAACTCTACCCAAGCGCCAAAAAATACTTTCCCCTCTTGATCTGGATGATAATCAACAATCTGAACCTGGTCTAAAACTTTCCTTAAAAAATGTACCCTCCGGTCAATTTCTCTTAGTCTACGCTTATTGTATTGGTAGTCTGCATTTTCAGAGCGATCCCCAAGGCTCGCTGCCCAAGAAACAATCTTGGTAACGGCGGGGCGTTCTTTTCGCCACAGATGATCAAGTTCTAGTTGCAGTTTTTGAAACCCTTCTCTTGTTATATATTTTTTTTTCATTTCAAAGATGTTTCAGGACTTGGTGAGTTAAGAAGGCAAGTCAGTTGTTAAATTTATTTCGGTTTCTTAACCCTTTCCAGTTCATACTCGAGATTGAAAAAATATCTGCAAACACAATTTTTGAAATTGTCATGTGTTTTTTATGAACTGTTTATATTGGAGAGTACATATTATGAATCTTATTCTGATTTTATCACTCAATTTTTCTTACTTCCAAGGCCGCTTTGATTAATAATTGAGTTGCCTTAAACCTGAATTCGTGACTTCACTACGGCACAGGGCGCAAGCTCTTGGCTTCACAACGGTTAAAAATACCCGCTTAAAGTTAAAGGTGAAGCTAAGATTTTTTAAAAGCCACTGTGAAATCAATTTCTTGCCCTTTGTTATCCGCATTGAAATCACGGATTCAGGTTAAAGTGAGGTTATAATATCGCTTCCGCAGAAGAATTACGCGAAATTGACAGACGATACATGACATTTCATTCATACTCTTTAATTTTATTAACTCATTTTGACTGATATACAAAAACTTCCAAGCGAAGCGCTCAAATTAAAAGCCAATCTGGAAAATCTGAATATTTCTCCATCGGTATTGAAAAAAAATCAGTATATCCTTGGCCAAACCCGAGCGCAGTCGGCGCTTGAATTTGGCGTGGCCATGCATAATCCCGGTTACAATGTTTTTGTTATGGGGGAACCGGAGACCGGTCGGTTGTCCATGGTGACTTCCCATCTTGATTTGCGCGCCTGCACTCAGGAAACGCCGCCTTCCTATGCTTATGTTGATAATTTTGAAAATTCCAGAGAACCTTGGGTTATTGCTTTTCCTCCCGGTGTCGCGCAACAATTTTGCAAGGATATTGAAACGCTGATTGATAATTTATTGGCAACTTTTCCGGCAATCTTTGAAAGCCCAACCTATCAGCAAAAAAAAACTTCAATCGAATTAAGTTTTAACCAGCGATACAACAAGGCGCTGGAAATCGTTGAAAATAAGGCGCGGTCGATGAATGTCGCGTTGTTTCGGGAAAGTGATACGGTTTCTTTTGCGCCATTACGTGACAATAAAATCCTGAATGAGGAAGAATTTAATCAGCTTCCTCAGAAACAGCGTGAACAATACAATCAGCATGTTCAGGAACTGGAAGAATTTTTGGCGGAAACTCTGTCAGAATTACCGCAGTGGCGGCGTGAAATGGTGGATAAAATCCAGCAACTCGACAGCATCACCATCCGCCAGGCGATTAACCCGCTTTTCAAGGAACTCAATGAAAAATACAGCCACATTGACGATGCTGTTACTTATCTGGCTGAAATAAAAAAAGATTTGCGCCATACCTTGATTGATCTTTTGGCACAGCCACAAATTTTGGAGGCTTCCGATACCCGAAAACGGAAAATGCTGCTCGATCAGTATTTGCCCAATATTCTGGTGGATTACCCGGATGAAAGTGGCGCGCCGGTGATTTACGAGTCTCATCCCGTTTATTCCAATTTATTTGGACGGATCGAATACGTCAGTGAGCAAGGTACGCTAGTTACAAATTATCGCCAAATTCGCAGTGGCGCTTTGCATCGGGCAAATGGCGGGTATTTAATTCTGGATGCCGAAAAATTGTTGACGTACCCTTATGTTTGGGAAGGTTTAAAGCGAGCCTTGCAATCCGAACGGATCGAAATTGAGTCTCCCTATTCGGAATTAGGCATTAACCCGGTCTCATTAAAACCCGAAGTGGTACCATTAAACATCAAGATTATTCTGGTTGGGCCTCGGGAAATTTACTATTTGTTACAGGAGATGGATAGTGAATTTAATGAGATGTTCCGTATCCTTTCAGATTTTGATAACCATATCCCACGCACCGATGAAATGATGCAGCAATTCGCTGCATTAATGTTGAGGCAGGCAAAAGATGCAGGCGCCAAACCTTTAACAACAAGCGCAATTGAGTGTTTGATCGAGCATAGTTCGCGGTTGGCAGAAAATCAACATCGTTTGTCAGCCCGGATTAATGATTCGTTGGAAATTATTGGTGAAGCAGAATATCTGCGAAGCCAAATGCAAAGTGAACTGATTGATCATCAACATATTGAGCAGGCATTGGCTTTAAGAGAAGAGCGAAATGGTCGAATTTCAATCGCTGTTCTCGAGGAAATGCTCGATAACACGATTTTGATTGATACTTCAGACGAAGCTATCGGAAAGATCAATGGTTTGACGGTGATGGAAGTAGGCGGGAGCAGTTTTGGCGCGCCCGCTCGCATTACAACGACGGTTTATCCCGGTTCCAGAGGCATTGTCGATATTGAGCGGGAGGCGGAATTAGGGCAATCCATTCACTCCAAAGGGGTTTTAATTTTAACGGGCTATCTTGGTCATTGTTATGCCCAGCATTTCCCTCTGGCTATTTCGGCCAGCATTGCGATTGAACAATCCTATGGTCATATTGATGGTGATAGCGCCTCGTTAGCTGAATTGTGTTGCCTGATTTCGGCATTAACCCGGACACCTATCAAGCAATCTTTTGCCATAACCGGATCAATCAACCAATACGGTGAAGTCCAGGCTGTCGGCGGTGTTAATGAAAAAATCGAAGGGTTTTTCAGGCTTTGTCAGGCAAGAGGTTTGGATGGTAATCATGCAGTGATTATTCCTGCAGCGAATAAACGTAATTTGATGCTCAAACAGGAAGTCATCGATGCTGTTGGAAATAATCTGTTCGCAGTTTTTACTGTGACCAGTGTTGATGAAACACTGGAGTTACTTACCGGCCAGCCTGCCGGAAAAATCGATGATCAGGGAAATTTTCTAGAAGGAAGTATCAACTATAAGGCCATTTCCCGCTTAAAAGAGATTTCCGAATTAACTTCAGACAAAGATGATGAGGAAGATGAGGAGAAAAAAGAGCATGGTGTATGATTTTAGGACCATTAACATGCAATTCTAAGCAAGTTGCCCATAAAGTTCTGCTGCTTAGTCATTTTTTGCTATCCCTCTGTTTTTTTACAAGGTAGTATTTGCGCATTAAAAGTAATACCTATCCCAATATGTTTCCTTAAATCCTTCTCCTGATGGAGAAGGTTTGGATGCCGAGAGTGTATAAAGTTACTTATTGGGATTGGTATAATCATTCAGCCTCCGGGAGGGTTTATGAAAGAAAAAATGACCATAACAACAAAAATTCTGATTGGCATGTTGCTTGGGCTGGTATTAGGCAGCTTGCTGAATGCTCTTGCCTCCGAAGTTGATTTTGCTCAAACCTATCTGGTTAATGGCTTGTTTCATGTGGTAGGCAAGATGTTCATCAATGCCTTGAAAATGCTGGTGGTGCCTTTGGTGACATTTTCCCTGATCTGTGGCGTCTGTGGTATTGGTGATGTGGGTATGTTGGGGCGGGTTGGTCTTAAGGCATTCATGTTT
Organism: Methylomonas sp.; assembly: GCA_026990815.1. GTDB lineage: Bacteria > Pseudomonadota > Gammaproteobacteria > Methylococcales > Methylomonadaceae > JALSJK01. Next base: position 5,520 of record JALXCS010000257.1, read on the forward strand.
TATATGCTGACTACAGCAATGGCAATTAGCCTTGCATTGGTTGTTGCTATATTGGTTGGGCCTGGCAAGAATGATTCGGTTCCTACAATTGAAAATACCGGGTTTACCGCAAAAGAAGCACCGCCTTTGACCGATGTCATTATCAATATCATACCCAGTAATCCTGTTCAGGCATTTGCCAATGGCGACATGTTGCAAATAATATTTTTTGTTATTTTATTTGCCATTGCCATGTTGATGGCGGGTGACGCTGGCAAGAATTTGGCCCAGGGTGCTGAAAAAATGAATGAAGTGATGATGAAAGTTGTCACGTTGGTAATGGATTTTGCGCCCATCGGGGTTTTTTGTTTAATGGCTAAAACTTTTTCAGAACAGGGTATAGGTCTGATTATGCCGATGATTGGGTATTTTTCTGTAGTTGTGGGCTGTTTGATCCTCCATGCATTTGGGACTTTGACTGCGTTGTTAGTTGCGATGACTCGTTCAAATCCTTTCATGTTTATGAAAAAAATGCGCCCTGCTCAAATATTTGCATTTAGTACGGCCAGTTCCAATGCCACCATTCCTGTAACACTGCAAGCCGTGGAAAAACGGATGGGAGTGCATAATTCCATCGCCTCTTTTACCATTCCCTTTGGCGCCACTATTAATATGGATGGCACGGCGATAATGCAAGGAGTTGCGACTGTTTTTATTGCCAATGTTTATGGTATTGATCTGAATTTAAGTCAGTACTTGACCATTATTGGTATGTCAGTTTTGGCATCGATAGGTACTGCTGGCGTGCCGGGTGTGGGGCTGATTATGTTGGCAATGGTATTTAATCAGGTTGGTTTGCCTGTTGAAGGAATCGGTTTAATACTGGGTGTTGATCGATTACTGGATATGGTGCGGACAGCAGTCAATGTGACGGGTGATGCTGCAGTCACCTGTATCGTAGCGCATGGTGAAGGCGAGATTGACTGGAAGGTTTTTAATGATCCGGAAGCGGGCGTAATTACCGAAGTGGCTTTGCCGCATAAGGGTTAAGAAAAGATAGCGAGAATTGAAAAGATGGGCTCGATAACAAAACTACAGGTTCAACAAAAAGCTTCATTATTATCCCGCTTGGGACCAGGTCTCTTATATGCGGGCGCAGCAGTGGGAGTTTCTCATTTGGTGCAGTCAACTCGTGCTGGTGGCATGTTCGGTTTTTATTTGATCCCAGCCATTATTATTATTCATTTAATAAAATACCCGTTTTTTGAATTTGGGCCGCGTTATACGGCTGCGACCGGCAGGAATATTCTGCATGGCTACAACAAGCTGGGCAATTGGGCGTTATGGACGTATTTATTGATGACTCTGGGCTCAATGTTCATTATTCAATCTGCAGTGACGGTCGTAACAGCAGGTTTGGCGGTTTATATTTTTCATTTTCAGGGGATTGGAGGTCTCGGGCCGCAACAGGTTGCTGCTGTTATCAGTGCCGGCTTGCTTGCTGTCTGCTTTGTTTTGCTGGCCAGTGGCCGATATTCGTTGCTGGATAAGTTAATCAAGGTGATTATTTTGATTCTGACCCTGACTTCCATCGGGGCAGTGATTATGCTGGGCATGGATAATCCGGGGTATTACAAAACAGCCGATATTCAATTTAATTTCAGTGATACGGCACATCTGATTTTTTTAGCGGCTTTTTTGGGTTGGATGCCCGCGCCAATGGATATTTCGGTGTGGCATTCCATATGGTCGGAAAGCAAAAATGAAAATATTGAGGAAACAGTGAGTGTCAAGGATGCTTTACTGGATTTTCGCATTGGCTATATCGGGACAGCCTTTTTAGCAGTTTCTTTTTTGTTATTAGGCGCTTTGGTGATGTATGGCAGCGGAGAGGAATTTAAGTCGGGAGGTGCCGCCTTTGCCGGTCAGCTTTTGGATATGTATCAACAAGCCTTGGGGAAATGGGCTTATCCTATTGTTGCTGTAGCGGCATTAACAACCATGTTCAGCACGACCTTGACTTGCCTGGATGCTTTCCCCAGGACGCAGACGGCGGTTATGGAATTGCTTTTCCCAAAGTATTTCAAGCACGAGAAAAGAAAAACTCAGTATATACTGTGGCTACTGTTTACTGTGAGCGGTACCTTGGTTATTTTGTTTTTCTTTTTAACTTCAATGCGGGAAATGGTTAAAATTGCCACCGTCCTGGCTTTTGTGGCAGCGCCAGTATTGGCTTGTTTGAACATGCTGGCGATGTACGGAAAAGATGTCCCTCAAGAATATAAACCGGGAAGAAAGATGCTGCTTTGGTGTTGGTTAGGTCTGGGGGCATTAACTTTTTGTTCGCTGAGTTATTTTTTTTTCAGTGCGGCTTAACGAACAGGAAGTTTTTCCGATTGTTCTGTTTATTTTTTTCTGGAACTTTATAGTAATATACCCGTCTGACACGCACATTAGAAAACGGAAAAAAGGATTGATTTAATAAATGGCTGAAACAAATCTTGAGGCTGGCAGTTGCCAGCAGGCTTTAACTGCGCTCAAAAATTATATTACTACCCAGATTATTGGTCAGGAGACTTTGGTTGAAAGAATGTTGATTGCCTTGTTGGCGGATGGTCATATTCTGGTGGAAGGCGCGCCAGGACTGGCTAAAACCAGAGCAATCAATGTTTTGAGTAAGGGGATTGAAGGGGATTTTCACCGGGTTCAGTTTACACCGGATTTATTGCCGGCAGATTTAACCGGCACTGAAATTTTTCGTCCGCAACAAGGCACATTTGAGTTTCAGCGTGGCCCGTTATTTCATAATTTGATTCTGGCGGATGAAATTAATCGTTCACCGGCTAAAGTGCAGGCGGCATTGTTGGAAGCGATGGCGGAAAGGCAAATAACAGTCGGTGGCGCGACTTATCCACTTCCAGCATTGTTTTTGGTCATGGCGACCCAAAATCCAATCGAGCAGGAAGGAACATATCCGTTACCGGAAGCGCAATTAGACCGTTTCTTATTGCATGTAAAAATTGATTATCCGCAGCCGCATCATGAACAAAAAATCCTGCAACTTGCAAGGGCTGAGGCTCGTAATGAAACTACGGGCGGTCAGGCATCCATTAATGCGGTGAGTCAGCAAACCTTGTTCACAGCAAGAAAGGAAGTTCTTGATATGTATATGGATGAAGGATTGGAAGAATATTTATTGCAAATTGTTTTAGCAACTCGAGATCCGGGAGCTTATGGCAGCGATTTGGCCGGTTGGTCTCAATATGGCGCCAGTCCCAGAGCCAGCATAGCACTGGATCGTTGTTCCAGAGCCAAAGCCTGGTTGAGTGGACGGGATTTTGTTGCTCCTGAAGATATTCAGGATATGGCTTTTGATATTTTGCGGCACCGGATTATTTTGTCGTACGAGGCTGAGGCTGAAGGTGTGACGCCGGATCACTTTATTCGTGAATTGATTTCCAGAATTGCTGTTCCTTAACTACTTGATTATGTTTGACTTCAGGGAGTTAAGCTAATGGATTCCCTACAAATAAAAGAAACCCAAGATAAGGCTTTGGAAGACAGGGTGGAAATTACTCTGAAAACTTTGTTGCGTCTTGCAAGACCTGCGGCAAATCTTAGCCTGCATCGATCTCGCATAAAAGCGCAACAAAGTGGCGGCTATGTTTCCCGTTTTAAAGGTCGTGGTATGGAGTTTGATGAAACCCGGCTTTATCAGCCAGGCGACGATGTTCGAAGTATTGACTGGCGAGTAACAGCAAGAACTGGTAAACCGCACACCAAGTTGTATCGTGAGGAACGTGAAAGGCCGGTTTTCATTTCGGTTGATTATCGAAATGCCATGAAATTCGCTACTCGCGGGGTATTCAAATTTGTTCAGGCAGCAAAACTGGCTGGTTTGTTAGCCTGGATTGGACAAAATAACGGTGATCGGGTCGGGGGGCAGATTTTTTCTGATCTGAGTTGTATTGAATTGAAGCCACAAAATGGTAAACATGCTGTTTTACGGTTTTTCAATGCCTTGGTTCATTTCCAGAAACAAGGAAAGCAGGAATTTACCCTGGAACATATTTTATCCCGAATGACCCAACATGCCAGGCCAGGCAGTCTGGTCTATATTATCAGTGATTTTCGAGGGCTAAATTTTAAATGCAGAAATCATTTAACCCGCTTGTCCAGACATTGTGATGTTATTTTGATTATGGTTTATGATCCGCTTGAAGTTCATTTGCCGGAAAATGGAAATTACCGTTTTACCAATGGTCAAAAAGACCTATTGATTGATACAGGTGATACTCAGCGGGTTTCCCAGTACCAGCATAAATTCATTCAACGGAAATTGGATCTGCAAAACCTGTCGAGAAAGTTGAATCTTGAATTTATTTTATGCAGTACTACGGATGATCCGGTGAAAATTTTACGGTAAAAATGGAACCCAGTAATCTGCCTTTAAAAGATATTCATTTACCTGAGCCTGTTGGTTGGTGGCCGCCAGCAATTGGCTGGTGGATTTTGTTGGTATTGATTGTAATGATGGTGTTTTTGTCTTACTGGTTTTATAAAAAATTGACCCATCGGACTATCATTAAAACCGCCATGAAAATTTTGCAAGATATCAAGCAGGATACAACATTGAGTGAGGAGCAAAAACTGACTAGGCTTTCCGCATTGATCAGGAGGGTTGCAATCAGCGTATTTCCCAGAAAGGATGTAGCGGGATTAACAGGTAAACGATGGCTGGAATTTTTGGATGAGACAATAGGTGAACCTCGATTTTCTGATACGGGGAAAGTATTAATCGATGACAGATACCGGAAGAATAAGTCTCAAGTTGATATTGCGGCGCTTATTGCACTTTGTGAAGATTGGCTTAAAGTTTTAAAAAACGCAAATGATTCATTTTGAATGGCCTTGGCTGCTACTTTGTTTGCCTTTACCTTTATTTATTCGATGGCTTTTACCGCCAGTCCACCCTATTGAACAAGCGGCGTTAAAAGTCCCATTCCTGGAAGATTTTGGGGAACTTCAAAGTCGTCAATTCATTATTAAGCGAAAAAGATGGCCTGTCTGGCTGGCTGCTATTGCCTGGTTTTTACTGATTATTGCCAGTATTCGGCCGCAATGGTTGGGGGAGCCGATTGAACAGGCCGTCAGTGGTAGGGATTTGATGTTGGCGGTTGATTTATCCGGCAGTATGGAAGAGCAGGATTTTGTCATCAACGGAGAGCAGGTTGATCGTTTGACAGCAACCAAAGCAGTCGCCGGTGAATTTATCAGGCGCCGGGTTGGTGATCGGATTGGGTTGATTTTGTTCGGTAGTAAAGCTTATTTGCAAACACCATTAACGTTTGACCGTAAAACTGTATTGACCTTACTTGATGAGTCCGCCATTGGTTTGGCTGGCAAGAACACGGCTATTGGCGATGCCATTGGTTTGGCGGTAAAGAGATTACGAAAACAATCGGCAAATAGCAGGGTCCTTATTTTACTCACTGATGGCGCAAATACTGCTGGCGAAATTTCGCCATTGAAAGCAGCGGAGCTGGCTACAAAGGAAAGGTTAAAAATTTATACCATTGGTGTGGGTGCGGATGAAATGTTGGTGCGCAGTATGTTCGGTGTTAGAAAAGTAAATCCATCAAGAGATCTTGACGAAAAAACCTTGAAAGCCATTGCTGAAAAAACCGGTGGACGGTATTTTCGTGCCAGAAATACCGAAGAATTGGAGGGGATTTATAAAATTCTTGATCAGTTGGAACCTGTTGAAAAGGATCAACAGTTTTTTCGGCCCAGAACTGAGCTTTTTCACTGGCCATTGGCTGTTGCATTAATTTTGGCAGCAATAATCAGTCTATCTTATTTGAGGTGGGTATGAATATCAGTGATTTCCATTTTATTCGCCCTTTTTGGCTGTTGGCTTTGATTCCTTATGCGGTTTTAATATTGATAGGCTGGAAAAATAAGCTAATGCAGGGTAATTGGAGTCAAGTCTGTGATGAGGAGTTGCTTCCTTATATTTTGCAGGAAAAGGCGCTTGAACAAAACCGTTGGCCGCTGTTAAGTTCTGCTTTAGCTGCTTTTCTTACCATTATTGCGTTGGCTGGGCCAAGTTGGGAGCGATTGCCTTCGCCGGTTTTCCGAAATGCTGCGGGCCTGGTGATTGCTTTAGATTTATCTAGGTCCATGGATGCTTCAGATATCGCTCCTAGCCGATTGATCCGTGCCCGCTATAAAATTGCGGATATTTTAAAGCGCCGCAAAGACGGCCAAACTGCGCTGATTGTTTATGCGGGTGATGTTTTTACGGTAACACCATTAACTGAGGATACAGAAACCATCAGCAGCCAATTATCAGCATTGACAACTGAAATTATGCCTGTTCAAGGCAGCAATACAGCACTAGCTATAGAAAAAGCAGTGGAATTGTTTAAACAGGCCGGATTAACCAGTGGTGGGATTTTGTTGGTTACTGATGGCGTGGTTTTGGAAGACGCGTTACCTGTTGTTCGTTCTTTGAAGCAATATAAATTATCAATTTTGGGGGTTGGCACCGAACAAGGCGCACCGATTAAAACTCCTGATGGAGGATTTTTAAAGGACGTTGTTGGCAATATGGTGATTTCTAAAATGAAACTGCAGCAATTACAAGAGCTGGCAGAAGCAGGGGGGGGAGTTTTTCGACCTATAACTCCTGATGATAGCGATATCGAAGCTTTGTTAGCAGTTTTTGATACGCAGGTCGAACAGCAGGCTGAAACCAACAATTTGTTTTTGGATTTATGGCTGGATAGAGGGCCATGGTTGGTTTTGCTGGTGGTGCCGCTAGCAGCTTTAAATTTCAGGCGTGGAATTTTGTCTTTGGCTTTGGTCGTTTTGTTGCAAGTTCCTGAAACGGGTTATGCATTCGAATGGCAGGATTTTTGGCAAACCAGTGATCAACGTGCGCAGCATCAATTTAATCAGCAGCGTTATAAACAGGCAGCAGAGCAGTTCAGGAGCCCAGAGTGGAAAGCTTCAGCTTTTTACAAGGCAGGTGAATATGAGAAATCTTTAGAAACATTGCAAAATATCCAAACCAGTGATGCTTATTACAATAAAGCAAATGCCCTGGCGAAAATGGGAAAATTACAGGAAGCTTTGAAAGCTTATCAGCAGGCTTTGAAGATTAATCCAAGGCACGAAGATGCTTTGTACAATAAAAAGCTGGTTGAAAAACAGCTGGAAAAGCAAAAGCAACAGAATCAACAACAGCAAAATAAGCAATCTTCCCAGCAGGATAAGCAACAGCAGCAAGACAAAGAACGGCAAAATCAGCGCCAGCAGGATCAAGAAAAAAAGCAGCAGGCTAACATGCAGGATCAGGCTAACCAAACTGAGCAACATCAAAGCCAGGAGGAGCGGCAACAGCAAAATAGTATTCAACCAGAAAAGCAAAAAGTTCAACCCCAAAATCAGCAAAAAAAGCAGAATCCTCCCGAAACTGAAAAATCAGCACAGCAAGCTAAAGCCCAGCAGCAAAAACAGCAAAACAAGATCGATGAAAATAATACCCGGGTGCCTGTTAATCAGGAAAAGCCTCAGAATGAACAGCAACAGGCTGACGAGCAATGGCTGCAACGGATACCTGATGACCCTTCAGGTTTGTTAAGAAGAAAATTTTTATATCAATATGGTAGACGAAAAAATAGATCACAAAATTCAGAGGCCTGGTAAATGTTAAAAGCTAAGTCAGAATGGGTTTTCATGATTTTTTGGGCTTGCTTTCTGGCTGGTTATAGCTTAACAGGTTTGACTGCCCAGATTCATGTGACAACGGATCGCAATCCGGTCAATATGAATGAGTCTTTTCAAATTATTTTTTCTGCAGATGATGATGTGGATGGCGAGCCAGATTTCAGTCCTTTATCCAAAGACTTCGAGATTTTGAACCAGAGCCATAGTAGTCAATCTTCATGGGTGAATGGCAGTTTTACCAAAATGATCAAATGGGTAGTTGATGTGATGCCAAAAAAATCCGGAATACTCGAGATACCGGCAATCAGGTTTGGAAGAGATAAAACTCGTCCAACCAGAATTCTTGTCAAAGAGGTAAAGGAGGCTGATGCAGATTTACATTCTGGTGAAGATCTGTTTCTTCTTGTCGAAGTTTCTGCCAGTAACCCTTATGTTCAGCAACAAGTAATTTATACGATGCGTTTATACAGAAAGGTTAGTCTGGCGCAGGCAAGTTTGACTGAACCAACCCTGGAGGATGCGGTTATTGAACGTTTAGGTGAGGATAAAGATTTTAATACTTTGTTTAAAGGAGAAAATTATTCTGTAACTGAACGCAAATATGCTATTTTTCCACAAAAGAGCGGTGTCATGACGATTGAGCCGCTTTCTTTAACCGCATCTGTTGTGGTCGATACCCAGCGCCGATTTGGAGGTTTTTTTAGTCGGCCAGTTACCCGGACCAAAAGGGTGGTTTCAGATGCAATTGAGTTGATTATCAAGCCGATTCCCAAAAGCTTTACCGGAAAGCATTGGCTGCCCGTTGAACAACTTTATCTGAAAGACCAATGGAGTCGGGATAATCTGCAAGTAAAAGTAGGGGAGCCGTTAACACGTACTGTAACATTGTTGGCGAAAGGTGCCACGGCCGGTCAATTGCCCAGTTTGTTTTCTGATGATAAACCGATTAAATCTGATTTGGGCGATGAATTGAAAATTTATCCTGACCAGCCAGTTTTGAAAGATCGACCAGAAGAAAGCAATATGTTGGCTTTCAGGGAAGAAAAAGTAGCACTGATTCCATCTCAGGCTGGTAGCTATCAAATACCGGCAATCGAAATTCCATGGTGGAATGTCAACAAGGACCAAATGGAAGTTGCGAAAATCCCGATGAAAACCATACAGGCTATTGCGGTAACTGGCGTAACAAAGACCAGACCACGAAAACAGCCTGATTTGAAAAAAACGGATGAAAAAACTCAGCAGCTTCAAAAAGGTTCTACACAATCCGAGGCGGACAAAATTTGGATGGGGATTTCAGGAGGATTAGCCTTGGGTTGGTTGTTGACAATATTTTATTTTTATAAAAAGTTAAAAGGGAAAAAGTCCAATCAAAAACAGGAAGATTTGACAAAGTCGTTGGA
>JALXCS010000258.1 GCA_026990815.1 Methylomonas sp.
GTGTTTAATCTCGTCGGCTGATAGCTGGTAATCATTCATGTCGTTATTATATTCGCTATCAATACAATACGTCATCTAGTTTATGTGCATTCTTGATCGCGAATAGTATAACAATGACATTTCCAAACGTTCAGTTTCTTCTGCATCAATGGTAATAAAAATTTCCGCTACCCGAGCTTGTTTTGATAATATCAGCAGTTTAGCAGTCAGCTCTTCGGTATTGGAAAGGCTCGTAATGCGGACAAAGTGCCGATAATTTAATCGAAATACTATGATTAAAATAAATTTCAGTATTTTGTCTATTCGCCACCAGGCTCTGAATTGCCTTCGCATAAGCATTAAAATATTGATCAACGTCATTGGCCGTTAGCGCCGATTCACCCAACACATCAAAGGAAAGCAGATAATCGTTCTGCCGACTTGCTTGATACTGCTTGTTCAATCGTTTCTGCAAATACAAATGGATAGGCCAGAAATTGCATGGCGGGTTTTAAAGCTTTTCGTATAACTGACAATCCAAGTTTAGCCACTACCCTGTCAAAAATATTCCGATGACCTGACTCAGTTTTAAATTTGTTTTCCAGCTTACCGCTTATCAACAATGCCTGAGCTGTCAAATTCACTCTCAACAAATCGCTATATTGCAGATGTTTATGCCAGCCTGCTTCAATCAATTTTTCTTGTAAAAACAAGTCTTGCATCTGTGAATCCGGAATGCGTAATAATGCCTCGGCAATACTGAGTAAAACAATGCCCTCTTCTGAATTAAGCCGGTATTCGTGAAAAATGCCTCTACCAGAGGCTGCTTATCTTTCAGTTGCCGGATTTTTGTAACCAGTCATCAGCGTGATAATTTTCATGAATTGCTCTCCAGCTATCCTGCAGCGCCTGCTCATTCAGGAAACCAGAACATCCGATACCAAGGACATTGCTTTGTCGGTACGATCCGTTGATATGGCAACTAAACCATAATTATCATCGCGTTGAATAAACCTCACACTGCGTACACCGACTCCGGCATCGGTAAATCGACGGGCAATTTTAGCCAAAGCTCCGGGTTCATTACGAAGTTTGACTAAAATGGCATCCTCGGTCACCACCTGCATATCCGGGAATTGATGAACGACTTGTCTTGCACGATCATAAGGTTCTGCAATCAATACAATCACCACATGGTCGGCAACCAGTTCGGCATCAATTGATTCAATATTGACTTGTGCATTAGCCAATGCCTCACTGATTTCGGTAAGAATGCCAAATCTGTTCTCAGAAATAATAGTTAATTGTTTCATCACCCCTGCCTCAAGCACACACAGTACTTTTGTTTTGTTTGGCTGCGAGAATATCGGCAACAAAGCGGTTAATATGACTTTTTTTAACATGAGGCATGGTCACAATATGAGCGATGTCTCCATGAACCGCAATTTGCCAGCGACTAAGCACATCTTCGTGTTGTTTGGGAAAAACTACTGTTATCGAATGCCTGTTTCTCCATGCACTGACACCCGCTGCTTTCAAACTGGAAATGGCATAATCAGCTACCTCCAAACAATGGCCAATAATCTTTCGAAACCCTGAATATTGTCTGGTTTGTATTGCATACCAAAGAAATAAAGGGGTTATTGCATTTCTTGAACCAGAAACCGTAGTATCAAGCGTACTGATATATTCCACAGCGCATGCTACACGCTCGACATTGGTTTTTTTTGCCAAAACAATTCCACAAGGAATAGGGGAGCCCACCATTTTATGTCCACTTATGGCAATGCTGTCTGCGCCACCAGAAAAATCAGAAGGCTGGGCGTTATCGACAAATGGCAAAATCATCCCACTCAACGCGGCATCACAATGAATATAATAATTTTTAATAGCCAGATCACGCATAATCTGTTTTATCCTTCTCAGATCATCCACTGCCCCAGTCATGGTGGTTCCAATATTGGCGAAAATGATTGCCGGAACATCACGATGAATACGAATGGTTTCCGCCAAATCCTGGTAATCAATTTCCCCTTTGGACTGACTTTTGATCATGATATTACGCGAATCAACCATTCGTAATATTTTAGGGACACTGTAATGCGTTGCTTCAGAATAATAAACCAGTCCTTTGGGATAAAGCTCCCTGGCCAAATAAATACCATACATATTGCCTTCAGTGCCTCCATTAGTCACATATCCCCAGACTTCGTCTTTTCTGACATGGGTCAAATGAGCAAAAAAATCGACAACTTCCCGCTCAAATTCATGACTGTTTAAATGATAGCGGCTGGGAATATAAGGATCACCAACATTATTCATTGGCAAACCAAGGAAGCGATATAAAGGCCGGTAGTCAAACTCTCGGGTGCAAGGGTAACCCAGAAAATGATCGGCTTCCACCAATAGCATTTGATAAAAATCATCAAGGCGTTTTTGCTGATCCGGCTTTATAGTATAATCAGCCTCACCCGGAGAAATTGATGTCATAATAACCCCGCAAATAACAGGAACTTGCTATTTTGAAATCAATTCTGTACAGATAGTTCCCGATTTTTGCATAATCAGGAAAAATCGGGTTAGATTTAAATGTGAATTAAGGAATCCCTGACTAATTCGAGCTTACTCAGAAAGTCTTAAAGCTTGCACCAACCATGCTGTGATTTTTAAGTTACTGAAAAATAATGATGAAATTCATTTTATAACATACTTCGCAGCTAAGTTTAGTAAGTTTGATACTCTCAAGTTGAATTAGGTGCACGGTTTTTGAGGCATATACGCCAAAAGCCGTGCACCTAATTCAATAATAAAGATTGAAGTCTTTTTATTATCAGTGATTTAGACTTTCTGAGTAGACCCTAATTCAGGGTCAGCTTAAATAAACCACCAGTGCAGATTCAAATCAATTGCCCAATCTGAAAAATTTAATTCAGGATTTCTAAATCCCTTTATCTGTTTGTAACGTGAATTTAATGACCAATCCAATGGTAGATTGGATTGGTTTTTTGAAAATGGCCAGTCAATTCTGGCATTCAGCTTTAATGTTTTTGGTCTTTCGCTCAAATAATTTTCTGAGTATTGATCATAACTTGTTGTAAAACTAATTCTGTATTGTTCTTTAATCGGTCTAAACAGAAACTGCAGCGAACTCTTGCTTTTTCTTTTCACTTTCTTTGATGTGCCAATCCAAGAAGATTGTTGCTGATAAAAATATGATGGCCGGATAGATATAAGATAATCGGGAAATATTTTTGCCTTCAGGAACACATTTTCATTTGTTTCTTTATGATTGCTTTTTTCTTTTTTGAACGAGAAACGATAAGTTCCCGTAGTAACTTGTAAATGTTTAAACGCAAATTCTACTTTTACCTGGGCATAATTCAGCAACCCCAAATATGAATTATTTTCGCTGTTTAGGTTTTTGAATCGTCGTCTGTTACCAATACCATAACCAAATGAAACCGACCTGATTGGAGTAGTCCTGAAATTTAGCCTTGTGTCAACTCGATACCACTTATCAGAAATTCTAGATTTTTTTGGATTATTTTCTATGTTTGACCATGATTCAGCATAGCTCCCTTTCAACATTAAATAACCAAAATTATAAGATAGCCAACTGTTAAAACCGGTTCTATCTTTATCTGGATATTTCTGACGACTGTATTCGCCATAATAATTTTTTCCGAGTAAAAAATAATTTATCCCGTAACCCAACTTATCGTGTTTAGCTTCCAAATTGATATCAAAAAAGTACTTATCGGTTGCAAGAAGATCTAATTGCTGACCTTGGGAAAATTTTCCATAGTAAAGTTTTCCGGAACCTTTAAGCCATCCCCCGAAAAGATCTGATTGCAGCCCAATATGCCAGGTATTGATCAACGGATCATTTTGCGCTGAAGAATTTGATGCTTTGTTGGTCTGCTCATTAATTTCAAAATCAAATTTATAATCTTCCGCTAAAACTGCGGAAAAGGAATTGAGAAGTAGCCCGATACAAGTGATTAAACAAATAGGTTTGAACGCCATCTTTAACTATTTCTTAAGATACTCTTATGAAATATAGTTGAGATTAGAAGTCACAATTTCCAAATTTGTGAACAAGCTCACAAAAGATTAAAATACAAAGATATTTATAATTGCCCGTTCGGCCTAATGTTGTTCATAGGTTGCAATTTTTCTTAACTTTAATAACTTGATTTCGCGACAGACAACACAAAATAATCCCTGGAAATTAACAAAAGGGCTTGTGGCTTGCTTCAAAAAAATTCTGTTCCGGCTATGCTTTATATCAGTTATGACTGATTCGCATATTTTCAAAAAACCTTATATTGTTGATTTTGCAACTATGAAACATTTGCAGAAATATATGTCCTTCGGAAAGAAAATCTTGGCTGTAGACTAGAGAAGTTAATCCACATTTTTGAAAAACTGGAATAATGGAAATGAAGATGGAAAAAAACAAAATAAAAATTGGTGTCATCGGTTGAGGGTATGT
>JALXCS010000259.1 GCA_026990815.1 Methylomonas sp.
CTGTAAATCCTTAATGGCTTGTTCGAAATTAAATGTGTGTGTCATCAATCTTCCTCTTTGTTATTTCTTCATTTTATGAAAATGACACAGATTTTTGAACACTACCATCAAGGCCGGTATTTGGAAAAGTTACAACAACTAAAAGCGCAATTGAATATTCCAGTGATCGCAAGTCTTAATGGCATTACCTCAGAAGGGTGGATTGAATATGGGAAGTCTATGCAGCAGGCAGGAGCGGATGCGCTTGAACTGAATGTTTATTATGTTGCAGCGGATATTGAGAAAAGCAGCCAGGAGATTGAAGATCAATATATCAAAATCTTAACTGAATTACGCCAGCAAGTGTCGATACCTATTTCGATGAAGTTATCTTCACAATTTACTTCTCCCTTACATTTTATTCGTCGGTTGGAACAGGCCGGTGCTGATGGTATCGTGTTGTTTAATCGCTTTTATCAGCCGGATATTGATTCGGAAACTTTGATGATTACGCCGACATTATCATTATCGAGATCAGAAGAATCATTATTAAGAATTCGCTGGGTGGCATTACTTTATGGCCAGGTGAATTTATCAATTGCCGTTACTGGCGGGTTTCATACCGTCGAAGATATTGTCAAAGCATTGCTGGTTGGCGCTGATGTTACCCATTTATGCAGTGTCTTGCTGGACAGAGGTTCACAACACCTTAGACAGTTACTCAATGAGTTAGAAATTTGGCTTGAAGAACATGAATATGAATCAGTACAACAGTTAAAAGGGAGTCTCAGTCAACAGCATGCGATAAATCCTGACGAATTTGAGCGGGCAAATTATATCGATGTGTTGGAAAGTTATAAGTCTCCTGATGGAGTTTTGAGATAAGCAAGAACGAACCTGAAGAAGAAAATATAAGATTTTTTCATGCGTGATAATTTTGTGATATTTGTGAAATATCATGATGATGTGATTGGTTTATAACTAATTACAAACTATGGCGGTCGAAAGTCGTTTGTCAAACTGCTAAAGCGTGGAATGTGCTGTCGGCCTTTCCTAAACCTTTTTCGGGAAAAACAATATGAAACAATTTCACAAATATTTTCAATTATTAATATTGATGTTTGCATCAGCATCAGTGAATGCGGTGCCGGTAAAGCTTAAAATTATGGTAAATAATATCGTTCCTGCTGGTGGGGTGGCTTTAACGCCAGTGTGGGTAGGATTCCATGACGGTAATTTTGATGGCTTTAATTCAGGTGAGAAGGCTTCTTCCGCACTTGAGGCTTTAGCCGAGGATGGAAATACCGATTTAATTTCATCAGCATTTTCAACAGCGAGTGGAAGCGATTCTGTTGTTCTTGGAAATGGTAATCCGCCTTTGATTTTTTCTGGAACATCGGGGCAGGCAATGTTGACAGTTGATTCCAGCAATCGTTATTTTTCATATGCCTCCATGGTTTTAGCCAGTAGTGACTATTTTATTGGTAATGATAATCCTCTTGAGCATGATGTATCGCCATTACTGAATGGAACCGTCAATAAAATCAGTTTTTTTGTTGGACAATCGGACGCTGTTTATGATGCGGGTACGGAAGTCAATGATTTTAATACATCTGCAGGTAACCCTATTTTTTCTGGACTGCCTGTTGGGCAATCTGTTCCCGGAGAAGGTATTGACCAAAATGGAGTTGTAAGTGCGATTGATGATCCTTATGGGGATTTTGCAAATGTACCGGCTGGATTTGATTTGACTTTATTGAATTTTAATCAATATCCTAACGGCATTGCAGAAATTACTATTACCGCAGTGCCATTACCCGCAGCTTTGCCATTGACAATAACTGGGTTAACACTGTTGTTTGGTATATCTCGGTATCGCCGGCAATCAGATGTTGGTTAAGAAGTAAGTCATTTTATTACCTGTAAAATAAGTATTTTCGCCAAAGATTTTTTGAAGGCTTAGAATTTGTCTTTGGCGAAGACTAAATCGGCATTTATTCAGCATTGTTCAATAAGCAAACCCAACATGCGAGCAAAATCAATTTTGATTATTGAAGATAATGAGGATATGGCTCATTTACTGGCTTTGCATTTGCGTGATCTTCAATGCAAAGTTGAATTATGCTTTGATGGTTTGTCAGGGTTGGCGCAAATTAAAAGCAAACAATTTGATTTAGTTATTCTTGATTTAATGCTGCCGGGGTGCGGTGGGTTAGAAATTTGCCGGTCTATTCGTAATAATTCTGTTTATATCCCGGTGCTAATGCTAACAGCAAAGGATTCTAAGCAGGACTGTATTCAAGGTTTAGAAACCGGGGCTGATGATTATGTGACCAAGCCATTTAGCATTACTGAAGTTTTGGCGAGGATAAAAGCAATTTTTCGGCGAACAGATGCAATTGCGGTAATAGCACAAAATACACAATCTGACATTATTCAACAGGGTTCTTTGATTATCTGCTCTGATCGGCATAAAGTTACTGTGAATAACCAGGTGATTGATTTAACAGCAAGAGAGTTTGATTTGTTGTTGTTTTTTGCACGTCACCCAGGAAGAGTTTTTTCCAGAGCTGAGCTATTGGATCGTGTTTGGGGCTATGGCCATGATGGTTTTGAACATACAGTGAATTCACATATCAACAGGTTAAGAATTAAAATTGAAGAAGATCCGAAACAGCCGGTCTATATTCAAACTGTCTGGGGTGTAGGTTACAAATTTATGGATAAATAAACTAATGTTTAAAACCTTGTTTGCAAAACTCACGATGAGTTTGTTGTTCGTTTTTATCTTGATTGGAATATTAACCCTTTCTGTTACTTTTGTTGCCACGGATTTATATCAACAAGAGATTATGCAGAAGCTTAACGATAAGGTGGCCGAGCATATTGTTAAAGAAACCAAAATTTTTAAGGATGGCAAAATCGATTATTCAGTTTTGCGAAAATTATTTCGATTTTTGATGGTGCTTAATCCAAGTCTGGAAATTTATCTGCTCGACCATGAAGGTTCCATTTTGGCTTTTTCGGCCCCGGCCTGGAAAGTGGTCAGGTTATCGGTGGATATTAAACCAATTCAGCACTATTTTTCTCATCAGTCCATTTTGCCGATCCGTGGCGATGATCCCAGGGATTACCAAAAAACCAAAGTTTTTTCTGCCTTCCCGATTCCCTTCAAGAACGGTCCAGATGGATATATTTATGTCATTCTTGGGGGAGAAGAATATGATTCAATTGTTGAAAGAATAAAATCAAGTTATATTCTGGGGAGCAGCTTGGTTGTAATCTCGTTGGGGTTTGTTGTTGCCTTTATTGTTGGCGTTTTGTTGTTTTCCAAGTTAACCAAGCGACTCAAAACCCTGGCGAGAACAGTCCGTGAATTTGAACAAAACCCTCAGGATATTCCCGTTTCTTCAGAAATAAAAAAATCTGGTGATGAAATTGATCAACTGACAGCCCAGTTTCAAACCATGGCGGAAAAAATTCATTTTCAACTGGATGATTTACAAACAACAGATTACTTACGTAGAGAACTGGTTGCAAATGTATCACATGATTTACGAACACCATTAGCTACTTTGCAAGGATATATTGAAACACTTCTGATTAAGGAGTCTGAGCTAAGTCAGCAGCAACGGAAACAATATTTACAAATTGCCATTAAACATTGTGCAAGACTTAATAAACTGGTTGCAGAGTTATTTGAACTGGCAAGGCTTGATGCCAGCGAAACCAAGCTGAGTATTGAATCATTTAATCTGGTTGAACTTGCAGAAGATATTGTTCAGAAATTTACATTACGTTTGCAGGAAAAAAATATCAGGGTTCAGGTGAAATATGTAACAACTGAGCTTTTTGTTGTTGCCGATATCAGCCTGATTGAACGAGTTCTAGAAAATCTGTTGGAAAATGCATTGCGTTTTGTAGCTGAACATGGTCTGATAACTATAGCCTTGGAAGAAAATCACCAGCATGTCCAGATTAAAGTTATCGATAATGGGGTAGGTATTCCTGAATCTGATTTGCCTCATATCTTTGATCGATTTTATCAACTGGATAAAAATCGCCATGTCGAGTCAAATCATAGTGGTTTAGGCTTGGCTATTGTGAAAAAAATTATTGAACTTCACCATAGTATAATTGAGGTTAGCAGCATTCCAGGCAGGGAAACTAGGTTTTCTTTTACATTGCCAGTGGGGTTCTAATATCTATTTCATGGAAAGACCAATATTTGTTTCAAGACTTATTTTTTAAGCTTTAAGATAAAAAAAATAATAAACTTCTGGTATTGTATAAGCTCTAATTCAATGTGAAATTTAACAAAAATGAGGTGTTGATATGTCATGGTTAATGATTTTCAAATTAGGTTTTTTTTTGACATGGCCTGCTTTGTTGATAGGAGCGATAATTTACAGTAAAAAAATGCGTAAAAACCCTGGAAAGGGTAGAAGTTTATGCCATGATTGATGAAATAAATGTACGTGATTCTCCATGAGC
>JALXCS010000260.1:0-1280 GCA_026990815.1 Methylomonas sp.
TATATTGAATTATTTAATAAATTTAAGCCAGCGATAAAGTTCTAAGTTTCAATATAAGATAGGTAAGAGGAAAAACTCTGTGAACAAGAGGAATTTGAAAAAACAATAGACCGGTACAACGAATCATCCAGTCCTAACTTTGAAAATACACCACTCAGCTGTTAAAAATGGCCACACAGTATTTTTATGTAACCTTCTTTCCTCTGGTGGCGTATGATCTTAGATTAGAGTACCCAAGAAATATGAAATTGTAGTGCCCAAAACGGAAAAATACTGATTCCCTAGCTTGTCAGGAAATATACAGTGTAATGATCTTAAATGTTAGCCCTTGGCCATTTGCATGCAGTAAAATTTCCATCTGTTATTTTTAGTCGTTTGCAATTTGCTCGCTTGCTGTTTCTGAAGGTATTCTATAACCGCGCCCACACAATTTAGTGTGTTTTACGTAACTTCTGATTTACATATATTTGTAAGGTTATCTAACAAATCAACAGGTTATAGATTTCAAAAAAGCTGATTTAAATTATGAATTTGATTCGACAATTAGTTGATGGCTTTAGTTTATGGGTAAATGCACAACTGATTTTCTCGATGAGCCAGCTGGTGGCAATTATCTTTGTGATTGCTTTTTTATTTAGCAAGTCGAAAGCTTTTGAATTACTACTAAAAAACTCATTACGCAAACGTGACTGGGTAGTTCTATATGCTATTTTTTTCTTCATTTCCAGCATGGGTTCATTTTTTGCCTATCAAATTACCATTGAGACAGTTGATAGTTCATGGACTAACTCTACGATTTTAAAAATTGAACCTGCATTACTAGCCAACAACCCGAATAACAATCCTCTGTTCGCCACGATA
The DNA here is from genome assembly GCA_026990815.1 of Methylomonas sp. GTDB lineage: Bacteria > Pseudomonadota > Gammaproteobacteria > Methylococcales > Methylomonadaceae > JALSJK01. Next base: position 862 of record JALXCS010000260.1, read on the forward strand.
CAGATTGACGCTCGAGCAATTGGCGCTGTACTTGCTGGATTACTGGGTGGTCCCATATTAGGTGCATCCGTTGGAATTAGCGCAGGCATAGTTCGATTCTTAATGAGAGGAGATGCTGCTTTAGCAGGTGGCATTGGTACCGCATTAGCAGGATTTATAGCTGGTTTAATTTACTTATTAATCTTAAGAATTCAACCGAGTATACGTTTTAACTGGAAAGTTGCTTTTTTCACTGCTTGTCTTGTCGAATTAATTATGAAATTCCTGACCTTAGCAACCAACCCTCCTCTTGCCAAAGGACTGGCAATGATTCAGGTAACTGCTATTCCCAATACTCTGGGAAATGGGATTGGAACAGCATTATTTGTCAGTATCTTAAATGATTACGATAAAACCGCCGCATCCTTTTCGAACAATGC
>JALXCS010000260.1:1290-4454 GCA_026990815.1 Methylomonas sp.
GCATTGCGTATGGCCGAATTCTTTGCAAAAGTTCTTAAAACGAGATTTGTCTACTCAAAGAAAGGCTACTCGAATTGCTCGTTTTATTCAAAAGGAAACGGGCATTGCTGCTGTTGCAATTACAGATCAAACACAATTAATTGCTTTTAATGGGATGGGAGATGATCATCATCATGTAGGCGATGTTATTGCAACGGGTTTAGTAAAAAAAGCAATTGAAGCAAGCGAAATTATCTTTATCGATGGTTATAACAATCATTTTCGCTGCAAAAAGTCTCGATATTGCCCTCTACATTCTGCACTTATAGCACCTGTCGTTGTTAATGAAACAGTAGAAGGCGCAATTTTACTGTTTGAACCCAAGCATCGTTTTTTCCCAAAAATGAATCGAGAACTCGGCAAAGGACTGGCAAGTTTATTGTCAGAACAAATTTTAGCTTCACGATATCCTGGATTGTTGGCTCAAGCGGAATATCAATACTTGCGGACCAGAGTAGACCCTCATTTTTTTGCCAATGCATTGACTACAATCTCAGCAATTTCTCGCGAAGATACTAAAGAAGCCAGGTCACTAATGAGAAAATTAGCTTCTTTAATGCGTGAACGCGTTAATTCAGAGAAAATCAGTAATACTTTAGAACATGAATTGGTCTTTTTGAAAAATTATATAGATATCGAAAAAGCTCGGTTTAGCAATCAGTTAAAACTCAAGATAAAGTTTGATAATTCTCTTTCCAATATGATTATTCCGCGCTTTGTCTTACAACTTCTGGTAGAAAACGCTATTAAACATGGCATTTCAAGAATGTTTGACCCAGGTCTCATTGAAGTAAATATTTATCGCGAAAATATCGATTTGATAAAAATTGATGTTAAAGATAACGCCGGGCTATTTTACGAAAATAAACCCACTGGAAAAAAAGGTCACGGCATGGAGTTAGCTGATGATCTTGTAAAGGCCCAGTATAATTCAAACGACTTTGGACTTTCTGTAAACTGCAAACCCTATCAATACACTATTATTACGGTAACTTTACCGTTTGTGACTGAAAATCCAGAATACACTTACGAAAAACAAGTGTGAAATCCATCATCAATACCTTGGAGGAAGAATATGAAAGTTGTCGTTATAGAGGATGAGCCATTTGCGCGTAAAGAATTAATTGAATTACTGGAAGCACATGGCGATATTAATGTAATTGCCGAATCTGGTGATGTTTTTTCCGCCCTTCGTGCAGTGCGTAAATATCAACCCGATGTTATGTTTTTAGACATTATTTTACCTGGCCATGACGGATTTACCTTGCTTGATTATATGGAAGCCGATGAACATAGACCGCACGTTGTTATTGTTTCTGGTGGACCGAGCGATTTTGCAGTTCGAGCATTTGGTGAAGGGGTACTGGATTATTTAGCAAAGCCTGTCGAAGAAGATCGATTAAGCTTGACAATAAAACGAATACAGGACCAACTATTAAAAACAACTGAAAAAGCCCTGCCTTATCCGGGTAGACAACTGGAACGGATTCCCTGTATTTTTAACCGTCGAATCAAATTTGTAAAACTTGAAGAAATAGAGTTTGTCCGGTCAAATACAAACGCAGGAGTGTTCATTGTTTGTCAAGAAAATGAATATTTTACCGAACTGACTCTCAAAACCTTGGTTGCCAAAACAAATCTGATCCAGTGTGGTCGGCAATATCTTTTTGCCCCCGATGCAGTCGATGAATATAGAAAAAAAGATAATGGTTTAGCTGAAATTCATACACATTCAAAAAAAACTGTACCTGTAGCTCGCCACTATAGGAGCAACGTAGAAAAAGTGTTAGGCTTATAATATGACTGGTTATTAATAGTGATAGTCAGGCCTATTTTACAATCTCGTTTTCAAAACCTGAAGTTGTTCATGCAATCATGGCTTGCTCGTATTCGCCCAATTGAACCCATAAGCCGGAGTAGCGAAGCGTTATCCGGCATTTAGAAAAGGTGTAATACGCTTTGACTTTATACCCTACATGCAAAAAAACCAAATTTTCGCATTTCAAAAAACAGGGAAATACCTAAATGGGGTAGTAACCGCTACCGCGATATTTTTGAAATACCCACCGCTTCGCGCAACACTTGAAGAAAGGGCACACTCACTTCCCGGGCTTTTTTGGCGCCTTCTTGCAATTGTTCTTCAATATGTTCTGGCGCTTCCAATAAGGCATAATAACGCTCACGCGCTGGTGCAATTTGCTCATTGATATATTCGAACAGAATTTTTTTCATTTCACCCCAGGCTATACCCTTCGCATACTGCTCACGCATATCAGCCAGTTCTGATTCGATCGCAAATGCCTGATAAATACTGAATAAAGTACAGGTATCAGGATCTTTTGGTTCTCCTGGCTCCAAGGAATTGGTTTTGATTTTGTTGATCAGTTTTCTGAATTTTTTTTCGGATTCAAATAACGGAATGGTGTTGTTATAACTTTTACTCATTTTACGGCCATCCAGACCGGCCAGCGTTGCAGTATTTTCATCTACCACTGCTTCCGGCAAAGTAAAATGTTCGCCATAAATATGGTTAAAGCGTCCGGCGATATCACGCGCCATTTCAATATGCTGGATCTGATCCTTACCTACCGGTACTTTGTTGGCATTAAACATCAAAATATCAGCCGCCATTAATACCGGATAACTGAACAGCCCCATGGTAATGCCTTTATCAGGATCCTTTGCCCCTTCCTCCTCATTGGCTGCTACCGCTGCTTTATAAGCATGGGCGCGATTCATCAACCCTTTTGCTGTAACACAACTGAGCATCCAGGTCAGTTCCAAAATTTCCGGTACATCTGACTGGCGATAAAAAACGGCATTGGATGTATCCAAACCCAATGCCAGCCAGGTTGCCGCAACTTCCAGACTGGACTGCCGGACTTTTTCCGGCTCCTGACATTTAATCAACGCATGGTAATCGGCCAGAAAATAATAAGGGATAACATTTTCGTCCTTGCTGGCTTCAATGGCGGGCCTAATTGCGCCTACATAGTTTCCTAAATGTGGGGTTCCGGTGGTGGTAATTCCAGTTAGTACAATTGCTTTATTCATTTTGGTTTAGTCATAAATCTTGAAAAATAAAGGATAAATTCATTCAAATTCTCCTCACCCTCCCCTCCCCT
>JALXCS010000261.1:0-1730 GCA_026990815.1 Methylomonas sp.
ATTCTCTTCGAAGCACTGTCCATGTTTTTGGAGAAAAATATGGATTTTGTCGATGCCCTCATTTGTACCAAGACAAAATTACAGGGATACGAGTGGCTTAGTTTTGATCAGGATGTAAATAAAAATTGTAGCTAATCCGGAATTTCGAATACCGGATAAATCTAGTGCTCCGGCAATTTAGGATTGGTGGGTATATGAAGCCGATAAGCGGTCATTTACTGTGTTGCACTCGCTTGAATTAGTCCAACTAGTCCTGCGCTCGCGCGTCTTGCAGCTAACCACTTCTCAACTCCTTATACCCATCAATCCCAGGTTGACGGAGCACTAGCTTACGAATTCATTAATAGAAAGGCCACGGAACTGGCAAAGCCATTCAGGCGCAATCTCTATCAGCAGATAAAAATCAGTTTTCCGTAAAAAATCACCAAAACCGGCCCTGGTTCACAATTCCGGATTTTTTGTGACCGCCAGGGCAAAAAAATCGTCCTCACCGTCTATCTTTTAGAGAAATAACAACTCTAAAAGTTAGACACATGACAAAAAATACAGCACTCGATGCAATATTCCAGCGCAGTCTGGAACGGGTAAAAAATCTGGGCGAGGTCTTTACCCCGCCTTCCAGCGTGGAAGATATGCTCCGGCTGTTAAGCCAGGGCAGAAAAGGTTTTTGGGGTGATGAAAACCATGTCTTTTTTGAACCCAATTGCGGCCACGGCAATATTGTCATCGGTATTTACCGCAAGCGGCTGCAAGCATTGTACAAAAAAGCGCCGCCACATTCAGAAAATGCAGCGCTTTACGCTGTTGCCAATGCCATCAATACCTTGTGGGCCATTGATATTGATGCGAAAAATGTTCATCAGTGCCGCAGCCGGGTGTTTCTGGAAACGCTGGTTTTTCTGCAGCAGAAAACCGGTATTGCCACACAGCATGGCTTGATAAAGCAACACAAAAATTTCATCGCCCATTTGCTCTGCGCCATTAACTGGCATATTCATGAAAATGAAACTCTGTCTTGCCTGAGCGACAAAAAAACGGCGAAAGCCAATGCCAAAAAAACCCGTTCAGGCGCAAAGTGGTTTGCAGAACATGGCCATCGGCCGATGACGTTTGATTTGAGCTGGACAGAATATTACCAGCAATGCGAGCAGGACAATCTGGCGGATATTGCCTACCAGCGGGCGTTGCGGTTTTTAGACCAATATCTGGCAGGGAAATTCAGGAAAAGCCGGGAATTTCAATTTGCCGATTGTCTGGCTGGACAAAGCAGTGACAAAACAAAACCGGCAACCAACGTCAAAGCGAAAGCCGGGGGGTAAGCGGATGAGCGCCAACCCTGCCTACAATACCCATACCCATGTCGTTGATATTCTTGGCAATGTCAAGGGCCGGGATCAACCCATCATGCTGATGTCCAAAGCCATAGAACTGGTGACAACACTGGATGCCGAAGTTTTTCTCAATGATGACGTAGTATTTTTTGATTCGTTTTGCAAAGCCGGAGAGATTTTGCTGGCCTGCGCTTTTTCAAGCTGCCGCGCCAGGTTTGAACAAAATCCAGATGCATTCAACATAGCCGCCTTTAAACAAGCGGTAAAAAACGAGCTGTACCATTCCAACCGCTATTTCGCCCTGGCGCCGGATGAGCGGCATCACCGCCTGAGTCTGAGAACTTTTCTGGGCAATGAGAATTCGCACAAAGAACAATTTAACCACATTATTCGCAATGG
>JALXCS010000261.1:1740-7514 GCA_026990815.1 Methylomonas sp.
TGGCAATTATGTCTCTGAGATTGATGGCAAGCTGGATCGGGAAAAATTTGAACAGGAGTTTTTAACCATGCTGGATTACATTACGACCACATCCGGAAACAAGAGAATCATTGCGGTGGGGAATCCGCCTTATCATGAAGCGGATGGGGGGTTTGGTAAAAGCGCGAAGTCAATTTATAACTTGTTTACAGAGAAATTAATGGATTGTCATGTTATTTCTGAATTTGTTCTTGTTATACCGGCAAGGTGGATAGCAGCAGGTAAAGGGCTAGATGGTTTCCGTAAACGAATGATGGAATCAAATCATTTAAAAAATCTGAAATACTTTCAAAGTTCTAACTCAATATTCCCTACTGTAAATATCAATGGTGGTATATGTTTTTTACATTATGACCAGAACCATCACGGCAAAACAAATTTTACTAATGGTGTTAATGCTGAAAATATTAATTTGAATGAGTTTGACATTATCCCTGATGATCCATTGGCGTTTTCATTGATTAGAAAAATCCAGGTGAAGTGGAAGGGAAAATATGTCGGCGAGATGGCCTGGGCAAGAAAACCATTTGGTTTGGAAACAAATTATTTTGAAAAGAATAAAGACCTGGGCGTGAATGATCCTGATGGAGTGCCTTGTTTGTCCCGAGGCAGGAAAATCAAATATGTGGCGCGGGATAAAATTACTAAAAATGTGGACAAAATTAATTTTTGGAAAGTATCTACACCAGCTGTTGGTAATTCACAGAGGTCAACAATTACATTAAAGCAGATTTTTGTTGTTGATAGTGGTGTGATAACAACTGAAACTTATAGCATTATCAATATTTTTCAAAAAAAATCGCAAGCAGAGAACTTGGTAAGTTACCTAAAAACAGATTTTGCGAGATATTTTTTTGGCCTTAGAAAATTAACTCAGCATATGCCTAAAGACCGCTGGAACTGGGTCCCCTACATGGACGTTTCCAGAAAATGGACCGATGAAGATTTATTCGAATATTTCAATATCACCCCGGAGGAACAGCAGCACATCAAAAACAAGGTCAAGGAGTGGTCCTGATGGAAGAACGAGAACTTTATGTTTATTCCACCGAGACTTATTTAAAGGAAGGTTTGGTCAAGGTCGGTGATAGTCGCCTGGGGCGGCATAAGCAGCGGATCAAAGAACAGTTCGGCACCAGTAATCCCGAGCTTCCTATCATTCTGTGGAATCAGCCGCTACCTCATCAGATAACGGATAAACACATTCATGCCAGACTGGAAAAAAATAGCATCAAGAAAAAAGCTGATAGCGCTGGCCAGGAATGGTTTTATGCGTCCACCGATGATGTCAAAAAAGCCTTTAACCAGGTGGTTTACGGAAAATCCCGGGTCGAAAACTACTCCTTGCGCAAAGAACAGCAAGCCGCCGTGGACAAGGCGTGCCAATGGTTTTTTGGCGATTATCCTGAAGGTACGCTGAGGGCGGCGACCCATCAAGACCGATTTTTGCTTAATGCCAAGATGCGCTTTGGCAAGTGCTTTACCGGGTTACACATCGCTAAGGCGCTGGATGCAAAAAACACCTTGATTGTCACCTACAAGCCGGAAGTCATCAGCGAATGGATGGAAGCGGCGAATAATCATCTGGATTTTGACGGCTGGCTGGGCATCCGGGCGAAAAAAACCAATGGCAACAGTATTGAACCCTGTCTTTCTGATGCGGGGGATTTCCCCAAATGGGAAGGGCCGCGGGTGCTTGGGGTGTCCCTGCAGGATTTGGCGATTGATGCCAACGGCAATACCAAAATCCGGTTGGAAAAAGTCGTCGATACTCACTGGGATCTGGTGATTTTTGATGAAGTCCATTTTGGCAGCCGCACCGATCGCGCCCGGCATATTATCGACAGTTTAAAATCCGATTTCAGGCTCGATCTATCCGGTACGCCTTTCCGGTTGATCCAGGAAGATGATTTTTGTTCGCAGCAGGTGTTTACCTACAGCTATCTGGACGAGCAAAAAAACAAACGGCAGGAAATTCAAGGTGATCCCGACGGAAACAACCCCTTTGTGTATCGGGAAATGTCCGATTTGGATATTTCCACCATTGAAATTACCGAGCAAGACATTGCCGAACAGCGGGACACCTTTTTAACCGACGATCTGGATTTTTCCCTGAACGAATTGTTCAAGGCCACCAAAAGCGGTTTTGTCTATAACGATGCGGTCGATCATTTTCTGGCAGGCTTGACCAAGGCCGGTCATGATGCCAGAGCCATCAGCGTGTTTGGCAAACTGGGCAGCCAACTGGAGGTTCCACCTGTGCGTCACAGTGTTTGGTGGTTGAGCCGGGTGGATTCGGTAGCGGCGTTAGCCAAAAAATTAAAAAAGCATCCCTATTTTTCCCGGTTTGAAATTATTAATGCCTCTGGCTGCGAAAACAGTGATGGCGATGAAGACAGCGTGATTGCGCGCGACAAAACCGATATCGAGAAGAAGATTCAAGCTGTTCAGGAAAATCCAAACAAACTGGGCACCATTACCCTGACTTGCCGCCGGTTTTTAACCGGCGTCACCATCAAGGAATGGGACAGTATTTTGGTGCTGAATGATGTGAAATCGGCTGAATCCTATTATCAGGCGATCTTCCGGGTGCAATCGGCCTGGGTGGATAAAAAGACAGGGGAAGTCATCAAGCCCCGCGCCTGGGTATTTGATTTTGCCATCTCCCGCTGCTTGCGCATTACCTATGAATATGCCAGCGCCTTGGCTGACCAACTGGATCAGCAGGACAGTTACGAGCAGAATGTCCGGCTCGATCAGGATAATTTAAGCCAAACCGTCACCGGTTTGTGTGACACGCTGGACATCAAGCGATTTTACGAAGGCAGCCTGAAAAGCGATGCCACCACCGCCAAGGATATTTTCGAGGCGTTGAATCTGGAAGGTTCCCGAATTTCTCTGGCAAAACGCATCACCAGCGATGTGTTGGTGAATTTTGGCGCATTGAAGTTGCTGGAAGATAATCCTTATCTGTATGAGGTGTTGAAAAAAGTCAAAGGCTATCGAACCCAGGAAGTTGGCACGATTGAGGATTTCGTGCAAATTGGCAAAGAAGCGGAGGAGCTTAAAAACAAGAAAAAACAGGATAATGAGATTTTGGAAGATGTTGAAGAGGAAAACGAGGATTTTGTAGAGAAAGAAAAAGACAAGGAAAGGCAATCAAGAAAGAAATGGTATGCCACGCAAATCAAGCGGCTTGCCATCTGCATGGCGGATTTTATCTACATGACCTATGACCGGGAATATAATATTGATGATGTGATTCAGACCAAAAATCCGCATTTTTTTCAGGTGATGACCGGGATTTCTCAACATGATTTTACGGAATTGTGCGACAAGGGTTTTATCAACCGTTTTGCGCTAAACCGGATTGTGCGTGAATTTCGGGATCAGGAAACCAGTTCTCTGCTGCCGGAGGATTATATTGTCAGGAATTTGTTTGAAGAGGCTTCTTGATTATCTTGTTGTAGGTCATGGATAGGAAAAGGCATTACAAATAAAACCGGTTGCCGAAAAATATTATTGATATATTATATTGATATAACATATCATTTATTTTTTATCATGAAAACATTAATAGACATACCAGAACAGCAAATAAATGAACTGAAAAATTTGTGTCAATCCCAGGGGCTTTCTCGGGCTGAAATCATTAGAAGGGCAATAAGTGTTTATATTGAACAGCATAAAAGCCAAGATGCAGATGCGTTTGGATTATGGAAACACAAGAACCCGCTAACCGATGATGGTTTGCAGTATCAAAAGAATCTGCGGGACGAGTGGTGAAGGCGCTTTTTGATACCAATATCCTGATTGATTATCTGAATGGTATAGAGAAAGCAAGACAAGAATTTTCTCTGTATGACGATAAGGCAATCAGTATTATTTCCTGGATGGAAATTTTGATAGGAACTAACGAAGAAACTGAATTGGAAACCAGGGCGTGGATTCAATCGGTTTTTTCAGTTATACCTTTTGATGAAACAATCAGCAACCAAGCTATTCAGGTCAGAAAGGCTGCAAAAATAAAATTACCTGATGCCATTATTTATGCAACAGCACAAGTTTCTTCAAGGCTGTTGATAACGAGGAACAGTAAGGATTTTTTGCCGAATGATCCTGTAGTACGGGTTCCGTACGTTTTGTAAATTACTGTTTTATGTCGAACGGGAATTGGGTTGTAGAATAAGAAACTTTCCCTAACTCAATTTTAAAACGGGAAAATCAAGAGGTGAATCTTTATTGGTTTTTGTCTGGTCGTTTACTTAGCAAGGAGTCCAGCTGATTAGCAAAATTTTGTCGGTCACTTTGGCTCAATTGCGAAGGGCCGCCGGTGTTGATTCCGCTGTTACGCAGCGTGTCCATAAAATCCCGCATATTGAGTCGTTCGCCGATATTTTCCGCAGTATAAAGTTCGCCGCGAGAATCCAGAGCGTAACCCCCTTTATTAATTGCCTCTGCCGCCAGGGGAATATCGCCGGTAATGACAAGATCGCCTGCATTGAGTCGTTTGATGATTTCGTTATCAGCCACGTCAAAACCCGACACAACTTGTAGCATTTTTATATTGGATGAGGGTGGAATCCGGATAGGCCGGTTAGCAACTAAAATTAAGTGAATGCCGGTGCGAATGGCCGCCTTGAATAAAATCTCTTTGATGACGACTGGGCAAGCATCAGCATCAACCCATATTTTCATTTGGAGGATTTTGGTGGGTAAAGGGAGTAAATTGAATCAGCAGACGCATTGATTGTGCGTCTGCTATCTGCAAGTTTTAAGTAAACATATTTTTGACTGTATCTGTCAGATTATTCCAGCCTTCTTCCAGTTGGGCGCTGGCTTCATCCCATCCTTCTTCAAGCGAATCTTTCAGGTCATCCCATTTGTCATCCGCAGCATCGGCAATCTCGGCAGCTTTCGCTTTGGCTTGTTCAAGTTTTGGCTCCAGGCTGCTGATAGTTTCTTTGATATCTTCAAGCGCTTCCTGGGATTCATCCATGGCTTTTTCTTTTAATTGCTCCAGTTTAGCTGTTTGTTCTTCAATAGTTTCTTGAACTTTTGCTAAAAAATCGTTTTTGGTACTCATTGTCTCCTCCAGTTGTTATTGCTGCATTAATAGCAGCTGTTTATTGACTAGCTCACAATAACGATAATGAGCTATTCCTTAAGTTTGATAATCAGGTTGCCTTCTGCAATGTGAATATTTTCTACGCCATCAGCAAAGGCTTTCCAAAAACCTTCGTCCTGACCAAATTCATTGACCAGGTCGACATTTTTCAGTCCACCCAGCCAGGCATTAGGAATTGGAACTCCCATGATACTAACGCCTTTCAATTTTATAATGGGTCTTTTATTTGCAAATGCAAGCTCCATTCCTGCAGATATTTTGATTGTTTTTCCACCCAGTACTGGAAAATCCGGATCAAGTGGTACAATGATTTTGGCACTTGCCAGATTGTCCGATAAATCAATGGCGACTTTATCTGCCAGGTCGGTATTTTTGGCAAGCATTGCATTTAATTCTTTTTCGCTGAAATAAATTTCACGTTTAGCCCCTGCTTCAGAATAAGGTTCTGGTTCCAGCCGGTTGTTTGCGGTTAAATCATTCGAAGCAGAAAAGGTAGGTAAACCAAACTTTTTCAGCTTCTTATTTAATTGCGAGGCTTCCTCTTGATTTAATTCAACCGGATCAAACTTTTTAGGAAATAAATAATGATTAACAACAAAAACGGTGA
>JALXCS010000261.1:7524-14541 GCA_026990815.1 Methylomonas sp.
CGCTTTTTGCGCCTTGCTCAGAATATTTTTCTGGTTCAAGTTTCTCGTGTGCTGTTGGATCTGAGTTGTCGGCAAGCCAGCTGAATTGGGAGAGTTTTTGTTCTAATTGTTGATTTTCTTGCGGGTTTAGCTCAACAGGTTGAAATTGACCGGGGAAAAAGTAAGTGTTGATTACCCAGATAGTGATACCAACAGATAATAAGATGGTAAGCAAAATTCCACCGATTATAAATAAAACATTCTTGCCTTGATTTTCTGGTTCACCGTTGTCGGGATTATTCATTTTGTTTTGCCTTTAAATTTAATTTGATCATGCCACAAGCTAAATTGTTTAACAACACGATTTTTCCATATAAATTCTTTTTTTCTTGTTTCTATTTTGGGCTAATTATCTTTATTTACATAAGCATAAATACTAAATCGTTTTCATTGCTAGGGAAAGTGGGTTACCATGCAGATTAATCATTGAAATTACCAGTATATCGATGTTCGATATGGATTTATTCGATATTTTGGTAACTTGGTCAAGTTGGCAAGCTAAGCCAATTTAAAAAAATACCAATGGTTATATTTGTTTCAAGCGGATTAACTAAGAGGGAATGTTTCACAATTACTCAAAAAGTAAAATTCTTGCCATTATCAATTTTGCATTAATAGCGCTGATTGTTACTGCTTGTAATTCATTTACTGAGCCAGAACCCCAATTGCGTATTGGAACTAATACTTGGACTGGCTATGAGCTGCTATATCTTGCTCGCCAGCTTGGTTATTATGATGAATCGCAACTTAGACTGGTCGAATTTAATTCAGCTTCAGACGTTTTAACCGCATTTAGAAACGGTTCACTTGAAGCGGCGGCGCTGACACTTGATGAAACACTGACACTGTTACAGGATGGTTTTGCACTGAAGATTATTTTAGTTGTGGATTTTTCCAACGGCGGAGATGTTTTGTTGGGTAAGCCGCATCTGAAGTCTTTGGATATGTTGCATGGTAAAACAATTGCTGTGGAAAATACTGCGACAGGTGCTGTTTTGTTGGATGGGGCTTTGCAAGCTGCAAATCTGGACGTGGCAGATGTGGAAATTGTCAGTTGCACATGGAATGAACATGAAAAGTGTTTTCAAAGTGCGGATGCTGTCGTAACTTTTGATCCGGCAAAAACACGATTACTAAGACAGGGAGCTGTGCAACTGTTTGATAGTAGTCAAATTCCTGATCGTATAGTTGACGTGTTGGTAGTACGAGAGAAGGTTTTAGCAGATGATCGGATTGCTCTTGGTCAGTTAATGCAGGGTTATTTTAATGCACGGCAATATTATTTTGAAAATCAAAAAAAAGCGGCAGGATTAATGGCGCCACGAATGGCATTGACTGCTGAAGAAGTGATGAAAGCTTTTGAAGGTATTACATTGCCTGATCTTGGAGAAAATCATGCTTTACTTGATAGTAAGGCAGCTGGTATTCAGAAAATAACTTTAAGACTACGGGACTTGATGCTGCAACAAAATCTACTTAGAAAAGCTGTTAATGTCAGCGTACTTGCCAATAGTTCATTTTTGCCAGATCTTTTCCAATGACAAAGCCTGCTCGTTCCATTTCAATTCAATTGTGGTTGCCGCTCCTTGTGGTTTGTATCGGGACCATTATTTGGGCGATTATGACCTGGCAGGAGTATACACTTCTCAAAACGAATTTGATCAAGAATAGCGAGCAACTTATTCAGCAAGACATGACCTTACTGCAAAATGAGTTGCAGACAGAAATACGCAAGGGTTTTTACGATGAGGCAGAGCAAGCGGTAACCATAAGAGGGGTTAATAATCATTATAAAAATTTGGTGTTGGTTGATGACCAGGGCCGAGTTCTTTTTAGTACCAGGCTCGCATACAAAAGAAAATCTGTAACTGAGGTATTGCCGATTTTTGACAAGCGTCAATTTGACGAGGTGTCAAGTCGAAAACATGCAAATGTTACGTTGGCGGAAGATCAGTGCCGCTTTTTTTCATATTTTCCAGTGATATTGGAGCGTCGCTCCAATGAAATACGGTCTCGACGGGTAGGAGTAATTTTTCTGGAATACGATATTTCTCGGGATATGCAAGCAATCATATCTCGGTTATTAAAAAACAGTTTGTTGATTGCACTGATTCTGATTATTACCTTGGGACTATTGTTTTTATTCATCAAGTTTTTTATCACCAGACCGATTAACCAGTTGGTTACTAACACCGGGAAAATTGCGGCTGGTCATTATGAAACAACGAGTAATATCAGTGGCAATGGTGAAATTGCCCAATTGTTTAAAGCGCTAAATGACATGAGTCAACAGCTCTGTAAACGAGAACAGCAACTTGATGAAGCCATGACCGAACTGCAAAATAAAGAACGCTGGCAAGACCAGCTATTGAATACATTGCCTAATGGCGTACAGGAAAGTGATGTAAATGGATTAATTACTTTTAGTAATGATGCGCATCATCGAATGCTTGGCGTTAAAAATGGAAAATTAATTGGTCAATACATCTGGGATTACCAGCCGGATGAAGACAATAAGGCGGCGCTTGCTGAATATCTGGAATTTCTGCTTAAAGAGCAGCCAAAACCAACGCCGTATATTACCTTCAATAAAAGTGTTGATGGCCGAGATCTTTTTCTTGAAATTATCTGGGATTACCAGCGAAATGAAGCAGGAGAAATTATTGGATTTATTAGCATCATCTCTGATATTACTGAGCGTAAACTGGTTGAAGAGTCATTACGCCGTTCACAGAAAATGGAAGCTATCGGTCAGTTAACGGGTGGTATTGCACACGATTTTAATAATATTCTAGGCATTATCACTGGGCATCTTAGTCTCCTTGAACTGGAACATGATCTAGGAAGTAAGGCGCAACAACGTTTAGAAATTATTAACCAAACCATCCGGCGTGCAGTGGATTTGACGCGTCAATTGTTGAATTTTTCAAGCCGTCAGGCTTCATTCACTGAAGTAGTTGATATCAATCATTTGATTAATCGCATTGAGCATTTGCTGACACAGTCACTAACGCCCCAGGTTGAAATAGAATACCAGTATGCTGAGCAACTATGGCTAACAGAAATTAATCCAGGTGAATTTGAAGATGCGTTGCTTAATCTTGCCCTTAATGCACGTGATGCTATGGCTGGGCAAGGTAAATTAACGATTGAAACCCATAACAGTATCCTCGATGCGGGATATTGTTCTATCAATCCAGGGGTTGCTGCCGGTGAATATGTGCAAATTACAGTGAGTGATACCGGGATTGGTATTCCACTGGAACAGCAGGAACGAATCTTCGAGCCTTTTTTTACTACCAAAGAGCCGGGTAAGGGTACTGGTTTGGGGTTGTCAATGGTATTTGGATTTGTCAAACGCTCATGTGGCCATATTAAGGTTTATTCTGAACCGGGTATTGGCACCACCTTTCGTCTCTATTTACCCAGATCTGTTGGAAAAAAGCAGCAATCAGATCTGCAATCACAGCAGACCCAATCAGTTTTGCCTGAAGGAACTGGTTCCATTTTGGTGGTTGATGATGAATTGGCATTGCTGAATTTGGTTGAAGAGACCCTAAAACTTCAGGGTTACAAAGTCATAACTGCCGGTAATGCAATAGAAGCATTAGAAAAATTAAAACAACATCCTGAAATAGATTTATTGTTCAGCGATGTTGTGATGCCAGGTGGACTCAATGGATATGAATTAGCTGAAAAGTCAGTAAAATTGTATCCTGGTTTAAAAGTACTTTTGACTTCAGGGTATACAGAAACCGCCATCGCAAAAAATGGTCAAGCGCGATTTAATGCCAATTTGCTTAGTAAGCCATATACCTTGGAAGAACTATCAAGGCAAATTCGAGAGGCTTTGGCAGGTGTTAAAAAACAATTCTGAATAAATAAGATTATGTTTCCGTTGGAAAGGATATGGTATTCGAAAATGTTTCAATACCAAAGTCCATTAATGTGCCAGCGCGGTGGACGGTTAATTGGTTGACTGAATTTGGAATGAAAATTGTCATTGGCAACAATTTCAGAAAAGAGATTTTCATTACTAATATTTGGTTTTAATTCCATCAGTCGTTTGATGCGCGCCTCTGTTTCTGGATGAGTACGCAATAATGAAGGGACTGGTACATTGCGACCTGGAAGGAATACTTGCTCCATCCAACCACCCTGAGATTTTTCAATTTTAACCAATGCACTAGCCAGACTTTCCGGGTTGCCTGTCAATCGGGCGGCATTAAGATCGGCATCATATTCGCGGGTGCGTGAAAGCGCCAGTTGTGCCAAAGCACTCAAGTTGGGCGCAAAAATCATCAGCAGGATGGCAAACCAGTTGATTGGTTGACCGGACATCATGATTAACGGTAGATTCATCAACAGTAAAAATTGCCCCATCAGGGAAATCATGCTGGTCGTACGGCTGAACATATCTGCAAGCCCCATCACCCATAAATCATTGTTACGAATATGGCTGATTTCGTGGGCTAATACAGCAATTAATTCAGGTAACTCCAGTTCTCTAACTAATCCATCTGTTATTGCAATGGCTGAATGGCTGCGAGTTCCAACAGAAAAAGCATTCAACATTTGGCTGGGTAGGTAATATAGCTCTGGAACGGAAGGCAGGTCAGCGCGTTTCGATAATATTTTTATTGCATTCCAGATTTCCGGCGCTTGTTCTGCACTAACGGGGGTCGCCCCATAAAGGTTCATGACCATTTTCGGGGCGATAAAAGAATTTACAAAAATACCTAGGATGCCAATAATAATCAGCATAATAACGCCGTCTTGCCCCCAGAACATCCACCCAAGTAAGGCAAAAAAACCGGCCATCACTGTCAATAATAGAATTGATTGAAGGAGATTTAATCCTGCATGTTGTAACCAGACGGTATCATCAATTTCATGATTGCTCATATTGGTTATCCTAAATTTTCCAGTCTGCTCAGGCGGGTGCGCATGGATTCAATTTCATCCAGTAAATCAAGAGCCAGTGCCGCTCCGGCAGCATTTATGCCAAGATCATTCTCAAGTCGTAATGCACAACGAACACGCAACACACTAATACCCTGAAAGCGCCAATGTCTTGGATCCTGTCCTAAAGGATCTGCAATACCCTCTTCAACCAGGTCAAAAACACGTTCTGCTGGTACACGACAAATCTGGCATAGTTCTGCCAATGTTATTTCCAGGTTATCTTCCAATACATCACCTGATAACAAGTCCATCATTTGTTTAGTCATAATGAATTATACTCCCAAGTGCGCGCGTGGATTAAATGGCACGGCTTTTTCAAATTCGCGGTATGCTTGCTTTGCGGCCTCGGTGTCTGCAGGAGGTAAAGCAATTTGCAGGACCACAAAAAAGTCACCAGGCGGTTTTCCAGGAATGCCTTTGCCTTTTAGTCGAAGTTTTTTGCTGGCTTTTGAATTTGGCGGAATTTTTAGATCAACCGGACCGGTTGGTGTAGGTGCCTTTATTTTTGCACCTAATGCTGCCTCCCAAGGGGCTAAGGGCAGATCTAAATAAACGTCTTTTGCTTCGACTTTATAAAGCGGGTGTGGTCTGAATTCGATTTCAAGAAATAAATCTCCTGCCTCTCCTTGTCCGATTCCTGCGCCGCCTTGTTTCGCCAGTCGCAAATGTTGACCCTGGCGAACTCCTTTTGGAATGCGGACATTCAGGGCGCGCTCATTGATTTGTGGTCTACCATCGGGACCCAGTTCAGTATGCTTGAGGGTCATGGTTTTGTTAGCACCATGAAAAGCATCTTCAAGATCAATCAAAATTTTTGCATGGGTATCGTTACCACGGGCGTGAAATTCTCTATTACCTTGTGCGGCGCCTCCACCTCCGTAGGAAAATCCTCGACCGAATAATTGTTCAAAGAAATCGCTGAATCCAGATGCATCGGCACCCGTGAAATCTCCACCATGAAATTCGAACCCTTGATCCCAGCCGGGTGGTGGCCTGAAATCTTCGCCGGCTTTGTAATTTGCGCCTAGCTGATCATACGCAGCACGCTTTTCGGGATCTTTGAGTACTTCGTAGGCTTCACCAACTTCTTTAAAGCGTTTTTCAGCATCGGCTTCCTTGCTAACATCCGGGTGGTATTTTCTAGCAAGCTTACGGTAAGCGCGCTTGATCTCATCCTGGGTAGCGTCTTTTTTGACACCCATTATTTCGTAATAGTCTTTAAATTCCATTGCAACCTATTTTTTTCAGTGAGTGATTAATATACTCTATTTTATTCTGAATCGGGCACAGGGTTTTATTCACGCTGTGCCCTTGGTTCAGTTTGGTTATTGTTACCAACTCAAAGCAATATAACGTTGAAAATCGCCATTTCGGATCAGTAGTAAAACCCGTTTTTTTGCTTTGCTTCTGGCAATTTCACGTTTGAAATCTGCTGCATTCTTGACCATTTTACGGTTGACTTGCAGAATAACTGTACCCACCTGGATTCCCGCCAAAGCAGCAATCGAACCGGGTCGTACATCAGTAACTACAACGCCTTCACCTGGTTTTGCATTAAATTGTTCAGCTAATTCCTGGGTTATTGTTTGAACTGTCAATCCAATTTCAGCAGAGCTTTGGGCAGGGCCTTTTGCGACTTGCAGGTTTTTCCCTAATTTTCCAATAGTGATATGTAATTTTTTCTTTTTGCCATTGCGTAACACAGTGATTTCAACGCGACTACCAGGTGGAATAATCGAAACCTGGTTGCGAAAATGCCCAACATTACTTACCTTGTTGCCTTCAAACTCAACAATAATATCACCTTGTTTTATACCGGCTTGCTGTGCTGGCGAGCCCTCGGCCACTTGAGCTACAAGGATGCCCTGGCCTGGGTTAATACCAAAAGAATCTGCTAAATCAGGGGTTAATGGTTGAATGACAACGCCAAGGTAGCCACGAGTCACTTCCCCTTTTTCAATTAACTGACTGCCGATTGCTTTGGCTAAATTAATAGGAATAGCAAAACCAATT
>JALXCS010000262.1:0-8765 GCA_026990815.1 Methylomonas sp.
TACAAAGAAAAGTTGGTCTTAATTTATTGGAAATGCTTGGAAACCAAATTCCTACCGGTGTTGTCCTTGATCTGGGATGTGGTACAGGTTTTTTGACCAAAGAACTTTCTCGAATTGCAGGTGGGAAAACAATCATTGCGATGGATATAGCTGTTCCCATGCTGGAAATAGCAAGGGGAAAAAGTGGATGTTGTTTTTTTTGTGCCGATATTGAAAGGTTGCCGGTTGGGTCTGAGTCAGTCGATTGGATTTTTTCCAATTTGGCCCTGCAATGGTGTATCGATTTGCCGGAGGTTTTTTTTCAGTTTCAAAGGGTACTGAAGCCTGGAGGGCAGTTTTTTTTTTCTACTTTCGGATCGAGAACGTTTCAAGAACTAAAACAGGCCTGGGCTCTGGTTGACAATTTTAGTCATGTCAATCATTTTTATAGTATTGAGGATATTCGGAGGTTTATGGAGCAAGCCGGATTAGTGATTTGCAAGATTGAAAAGATTAATCTGCAATCATTTTATCCAGATGTAATCACATTAATGAAAGAAATTAAAGGCATTGGAGCCCACAATATTACTCAAAACAGAAATAGAAACCTGACCGGTAAAAAACAATTGAATGATTTGATTAGTGCATATGAAAAATTCAGGGTTAATGACAAGATAGCTGCTACATTTGAAGTTATCAATGTTGCAGGGAAATTAGCATAATGACACAGGGATATTTTATTACCGGAACTGATACTGGTGTCGGCAAAACTATAATTTCAGTTGCTTTGATGCAATATTTCAAAAATCAGGGTAAATCTGTAGCAGCTATGAAACCAGTGGCCTCCGGAGCGATTTGGAAAGACGGCCAATTAGTTAATGATGATGCTTTATTTTTACAGCAGAGCGCATCGGAAAAGCTGCAATATGAGTTAGTAAATCCCTATGTTTTTGAAGAGCCTGTTTCTCCGAATATAGCTGCGAAAAAGCACGGTGCAACAATTTGTTTGGACCGGGTTTTGCAAAATTTCAGTCAATTGCAGGAAAAATTTGACATGGTTATCGTTGAAGGAGTGGGAGGTTGGCTGGTTCCGCTGGATTCAAAAACTGATGTTTCTGATTTGGCGAAAATCCTGAAATTACCCGTGATTGTTGTTGTGGCAATCAGGCTGGGTTGTATTAATCATGCAAGACTAACATTCTCAGCAATCAATCAAGCTGATGTTCCTGTGGCTGGGTGGGTTGCTAACTGTGTAGATCCAGACTTGGTGGAGCTACAAGAAAATATTCAGACCATAAAAAAAATGGTATCGGCGCCATTATTGTCGGTTTTTCCCTATGTTCCGGAAACGAATTTGAATAAGATCGCCGGACATTTTCTTTTCTAACGCGAGTTGATATTGAGTTATCAGTGTCAAAAAAATGACATTTGTTTGATTTAGATCAAAAAGCATTTCCGGTTTCGTGTTCATAATGCAGGCTCTTTTTGATAACAATTAATAAAACACCGGAGGAAATATGTCATTAATTACTTGGACACAAGAACAGTTTGGTACAAACGTGGGATTTGCTGATAATGAACATAAAGATATTTTTGCCAGCCTGAATAAGCTCTATGATCTGGCGACTGGTGGAGCAGACAGAAGCGAAATAGGTGCAGAGCTTGATAATTTAATAAATATTGTTGTCGAGCACTTTGCACATGAAGAACGGGAAATGGAAGCCAAAGGTTTTGGCGGGTTAGCTGCGCACAAAGCAGAACATGATGCTTTGGTTAGTACCTGTGCGGATTTACAGGCGAAATTCAAGGCAGGTCAAGCTGATGTGACTGAGGAAACGGGTGCAATGGTTAAAAGCTGGCTTGAGAACCATATTCCTACATTTGATTTTGCTTACAGCGATGCATTGAATAGCTAAGGGAATTATTTTGTTCGTTATTGTTCTTTAGATTATTCAAATCTATAGAATTTTTTTAATGGATGATTATTAACTGATTTACTGGTATACGTGATTCAAACCTATGTAATTCAATAGAAATCAAAAAAATAATTCAATAATGAACTAAAATATATCAGGTCTGTGAGAAGAAATTTCACAGACCTTTTTTATGTTTTAGAAAGACATAAAATATTTTATGGTATCAAAGGTCCTCATAGGTTAGAATTACTAAATTTGCTTGTGCTGGACTCGTTGTTTTGTTGAGTTATGGAAGGAAACTCACGCGAGAGCAAGGCTCATACAGAATTTCAAGAGTTTACAACTATAAAGAGGAGATTACTCCGTGAAAATGACTAGGCAATTAATCGCTGGTATGGCCCTAATGGTATCCAGTCTGGGAACTGCTTATGCTGATTACCCCCTTAATTTAATGAAAGGGGTGACAGAACAAAGTAATGAAATCTACGATCTCCATATGTTGATTTTGTGGATTTGTGTTTTTGTTGGCGTAGCAGTTTTTGGAACCATGTTCTATTCGATTTATCATCACAGAAAATCAAAAGGACATGAGGCAGCTCAATTTCATGAAAGTACCAAAGTGGAAATTATCTGGACCATAATTCCAACAATCATTTTGGTTAGCATGGCAATTCCAGCTACTAAAACTTTGTTGACGCTTGATGATGTTGAAGATTCAGAAATGACCATAAAGATCACCGGATGGCAATGGAAATGGCAATACGAATATCTTGATGAAGAGCCTAGTTTTTTCAGTAACCTGGACGCTGCCAGCAATGAAGCCCGGCAAGTAGGTTCCGGAATTGATCCAACAACTATTCCAAATTATCTGCTGGATGTCGATAAGCCATTAGTTGTGCCAATTCATACAAAAATCAGGTTTTTGTTTACTGCCGGTGACGTTCTTCACTCTTGGTGGGTGCCTGATCTAGGTTGGAAAAAAGACACCATTCCTGGATTTATCACCGAAGCTTGGACCTATATTGAAAAACCTGGTGTTTATCGCGGACAATGTGCTGAATTGTGTGGTAAAGATCATGGTTTCATGCCGATTGTAGTGGTTGCTCTGGAAAAAGATGAATATGAGGACTGGCTGGATAATTATCCGGACAATGGTGCGGCAAGCTATCCTGATGGAACTTGGGCCGCACAAGCTGTCTGTACCGGTTCTGAATGCACTAAAGACGAATTGATGCAAATTGGTGAAACTGTTTATACCAATAATTGTGCTTCTTGCCACATGCCTGGCGGCGAGGGAATTCCGGGAACTTTTCCAGCAATTTCTGGTAGTTCAGTAGTAACAGGTGATATTGAAGGTCAAATTGACTTGATGCTAAAAGGAAAAGGTATGATGCCTGCTTTTGATCAAAGTATCAGTGATCTGGAATTTGCGGCTGTCGTTACCTACACAAGAAATGCTTTAGGTAATAATGTAGGCGATTTGGTTCAGCCGGGAAAAATTACTGAATTGAAATCTAAATAAAAAAATGTCTTGTGAAACTGAAAGTAAATTATTGATTATTAATTGAGGTATTTATTATGTCTGCGGTAGTGACAGAACACGACGATCATCATGATCACGGACCTGCAAAGGGTCTTTTAAGGTGGGTATTTACCACTAACCACAAAGATATTGGAACCTTGTATCTGGTATTTGCTTTGGCAATGTTCTTTGTTGGTGGAGCTATGGCTATGATTATCAGGTCAGAGCTTTTTCAGCCAGGGATGCAGTTTGTAGAACCACAGTTCTTTAATTCCATGACCACCATGCATGCTTTAGTCATGGTATTTGGTGCGGTCATGCCTGCTTTTGTCGGTTTGGCAAACTGGATGATTCCGATGATGATTGGTGCGCCCGATATGGCTTTGCCCAGAATGAATAACATGAGTTTCTGGGTTTTGGTTGCCGGGGTATTACTGCTAGCCAGTACACTATTTATGGAAGGTGGTGCACCAGCTTCTGGTTGGACACTATATCCTCCGTTAGTACTTCAGACGGGTGATGCGTTGCCATTTGCGATTTTTTCTGTGCATTTATTGGGTATTTCCTCCATCATGGGTGCGATTAATATTATTGCAACAATCTTTAATATGCGTGCTCCTGGCATGACTTTGATGAAAATGCCATTATTTGTCTGGACCTGGTTGATTACTGCATTTTTATTAATTGCTGTAATGCCAGTTTTTGCAGGTGGTGTGACCATGTTGTTGACGGACAGATTTTTTGATACCAGTTTCTTTGATGCAGCTGGCGGAGGTGATCCCGTTTTATACCAGCATATCTTTTGGTTTTTTGGTCATCCCGAAGTTTACATCATGATTTTGCCAACTTTTGGCGTTGCATCAACTATTATTCCTGTTTTTGCACGGAAGCCATTATTTGGATATAGTTCTATGGTTGTTGCTACCATTGGTATTGCTTTTTTATCTTTTATCGTTTGGGCCCATCACATGTTTACAGTTGGCATGCCTATGGCAGGTGAATTATATTTCATGTATGCCACCATGTTGATAGCAATTCCTACTGCTGTAAAAATTTTCAACTGGACGGCTACCATGTGGAAAGGTTCAATGACGTTTGAGACGCCAATGCTGTTTTGTATTGCTTTTGTGGTGCTGTTTACCATCGGCGGTTTTACCGGTTTGATGATGGCTTTGGCACCGCTGGATTTTCAGTATCATGACACTTATTTTATCGTTGCCCATTTTCATTACACGTTGGTACCTGCTTCTATTTTTGTTTTGCAAGCCGCTGCCTATTACTGGTTGCCAAAATGGACAGGGCATATGTATAACGAAAAATTAGGGCAATTGCATTTTTGGTTATCGGTGATATCCGTCAATATTTTGTTTTTTCCTCAACATTTTCTTGGTTTGGCGGGAATGCCCAGAAGAATTCCTGATTATGCAGTCCAATTTGCTGACTGGAATATGATTTCAAGTATAGGCGCTTTTATTTATGGATTTAGTCAGCTAATCTTCTTGTATATTGTGATTCAAACCATCAGACAAGGAACTGGCGAGAAAGTAACTGACGAAGTATGGGAAGATGCAAAGAAACATGGTCTGGAATGGCACTTGCCTTCACCGCCTCCTTATCATACTTTTACAACTCCACCAAAAGTTATTCCTACTGAACATATTTAGAGGAAAATTACTCATCCTGTTTCAAGTGAATGATTCAGGATGAGTAGCATAATGAAAAGAAAAAAGAAAAATATTCTGGTTGCAGTTATCTTAATTGTTATTGCAACGGTAATTTATGTATTAGCTGTTATGAAAGCAATTTCACAATGAGGGACTCAATCGATCAAAAAAATATTAAATTAGTCAAGAAGTTGCTACTTGTTGTATTAGCAATGTTTGGTTTTGGCTATGCCTTGGTGCCAATTTATGATGTTTTTTGTGATATTACCGGACTAAATGGCAAGGTTGAGTTAAGTGCCGCTAATGAGGGGCAATATGAAATTGATCCAAGTCGTGAAATTTCCGTGGAGTTTATAACCTCATTAAATGAAACAACTCCAATGAAATTCCGGGCAATCACAAAAAAGTTAAAAATCCATCCTGGTGAATATTATACAGTTAATTTTTTTGCCGAAAATATGACTGATAAACCCATGATATCCCAGGCAATACCTAGTATTTCGCCGGGTGCGGCTGCAGAATATTTTCATAAATCAGAGTGTTTTTGTTTCACGGAACAAAAATTTGCTGCTCATGAAAGCAAAACCATGCCAGTTCGGTTTGTCGTTGATCCTGCCATTCCGGACAGATATAAAACAATAACATTGGCGTATACATTTTTTGATAACACTGACAAAACAGTAAAAAACTAGAAATAGGGGAAAGATATGTCTACAAATGACAATTATTACGTTCCACATAAAGCGACATGGCCAGTTATGGTGACAATTGGTTTGTTGCTGATGCTGGTTGGTTTCGCCAATCACTTGAATGGATCAAGCATTGGTTCAACTTTGATGATTCTGGGTCTGATTGTGTTTTTGCTGATGCTGGCTGGTTGGTTTACCCTGCAAGCGATTGAAAGTGAATCAGGAATGTACAATACTCAGGTCGGTGTTTCCTACCGGATGGGTATGATGTGGTTTATATTTTCTGAAATCATGTTTTTTGCAGTATTTTTTGGCACACTATGGTACACCCGTAATCTGGTAGTTCCTTGGTTAGGTGGAATTGGCGATGGGCCTGGGCGTTCGTCTCATGAATTATGGCAATCATTTGAAGCGATGTGGCCTACTAATGGACCGGGTGAAGTTGGCGGTGATTATGAACCCATGGGTGCATGGGGAATCCCCTTTTTAAATACATTAATATTGTTGACAAGTGGGATCACCTGTACTTGGGCTCATCATGGCTTATTAGCGAAAAACCGTGATCAATTGATCAAAGGATTGATTGCAACTGTTGGGTTGGGGTTTTTATTTGTCAGTTTGCAAGCGTTTGAATATTATGAAGCCTATCATGAAATGGGATTGACATTAGGGTCTGGTATTTATGGATCTACCTTTTTTATGTTAACCGGATTTCATGGTTTTCATGTCTGTGTGGGTGCAATCATACTTAGTGTGGTTTTATTTCGTAGCTGGAAAGGGCACTTTACCCCGGAAAACCATTTTGCGTTTGAAGCGGCAGCCTGGTATTGGCATTTTGTTGATGTTGTCTGGTTAGGCCTTTTTGTCTTTGTGTATATGCTATAAGCTTAGTATTCCCAAAAAATAGAAAGCGTTGCCTTGAAAAAGGCAGCGTTTTTTTTTGTCTGCTCTTTACGATTGTTGAATATCGTTAAAAGTCAGTATATTTGTTATTTTTTTTCATTAAGTTCTGGATTGCTGTTTGATGCAGATTGATGCATTTTTGTGCCGATTCCATGTGGTTTAATCAGCCCGGTTGCCACTGCAATAAAAAGAAAAATAAAGAGTAAAATAGACAGGCTGATGCGAAAAGTGAGAGCATTAACTGTTTTTTTTGATTGTTCTTCATAATTAACTAAATGGAACAGCGCCTTACCCAGGCTGAAAAGAATAGCTACAAATACAATAACAATAATAATTTTGATCATGTTGGAAAGTTTTTTGTATTAGGAGAACCTTATTTTCAAGGAATATGGAATTTTTGCAATAACTATTTTAAGTAAATAACGTAAATGATAATTAAGCTGGGTCAAAAAAAACTAATATTGAATTTTTTTCCAACAGTGCTGTTTATTGGAATTTTGTCAGTATTGGTTTCATTAGGGTTCTGGCAGCTGGATAGGGCGAAAGAAAAAAGTCAATTGCTTGAGTTAAATAAAAAACGATCATCATCACAAATTTTAGTTTTGACTGATCGGACAAGAGTTGACTTAAACGAGTTACGTTATCGAGAAGCACTGTTAGCGGGAACATATGATGGGCAACATCAGTTTTTACTGGATAATCAAATTGTTAATGGTCGGCCAGGATATTTTGTAATGACACCTTTGATTTTGTCAAAGTCAGCAAAGGCTGTTCTTGTAAACAGGGGATGGGTCCCTTTGAATAAGGATCGTTCACAACTGCCTGAAATTGTATTGCCTATACAAACCGAAATAAACATAAAAGGGCGAATAAATTCTTTTCCAAGTGTGGGAATTAAACTGGATGGTGCAGAGATTCCAAACCCAGGTTGGCCGTCAGTAGTCCAAATCATTAACCATGAGATTTTATCTGAGAGATTAGGTTATCCTTTATTTGGTTTTCAGGTAGAGTTGGATGCTGATGAAAATTATGGTTTTGTCAGGCAATGGCATAGGGCTAGATATCTTACTACTGAAAAATATCAAGCATATGCTTTTCTATGGTTTGTCCTGGATTTAACACTTTGTGGATTATTTTTCTGGCTAAAATAAAAAAAACAGAATGATGAATAAACAATTAACACGTAATCGGTTTATTATTTTGGCAGTTTTCGCCATGTCGGTTATACCTTTTATTATTGCCTGGTTTTTATTTCAAAATCCAAAGTGGCTGGATACTGGAACCAATCAAGGTAAATTAATTATTCCACCCATATCTACAGAATTAAAAGATTGGCAGGGGGTGGATGATTTTTCGGTAAAGCATATCAATGAATTAACAGGGCGTTGGGTTATGGTGAATTTGGTTCCAGGGAAAGAATGTCTGAAAGAATGCCAGGAAGCAATTCACAAAACCAAACAAATGCGATTAATGTTGAACAAGGATTTGACCCGGATTCGTCGTATTGTGGTTTTTTTATCTGACATTGATTTAAAAGATGTTGAACTGATATGGCGGAGAGATACAAGACTACTGCGGGCCAGGCCATCTCAGGATTTGTTAAAAAAATTACATAAAATCAGAAAGAACAATATTCCTGAAGGAACGCTGATGATAAAGGATCCATTAGGCAATTTAATGATGGAATATGAATCAGGATTCAATCCTTATGATGTGCTAAAAGACCTTAAAAAATTATTAAAAATATCTCAGATTGGCTGACGGAAAAAACATGTTTCGACGTATTGTACTTTTTAGTTTAATGCTTGCATTTACGGTAATTATTATAGGCGCTTATGTGCGGCTAAGTGATGCGGGTCTTGGTTGCCCCGATTGGCCAGGCTGCTATGGAAAAGCAATTGTCAGTAGTGATGCTGAGTTTGCAAAGCAGGTGGAAAAGAAATTTCCAGATAATCCTCTGGATGTAAAAAAAGCCTGGAAAGAGATGGGCCATCGTTATGTGGCTGGATTACTCAGTTTTTTTGTGTTGATACTGGCAATTTTATCTTGGCGTGCAAAGCCATATCGGCCAACAGCACTTATTTCTCCATTA
>JALXCS010000262.1:8775-14533 GCA_026990815.1 Methylomonas sp.
ACTGTAAAACTAAAAACCATGCCGGTTATTGTAACCAGCCATCTATTGCTCGGAATGATGACTTTCTGGCTGATTTTTTGGGTTTATTTGCGCAGTAAGCAAAGGCTGACTAAAAGAACAGAGAGGGCTGGTGCAAGCAAAGGATTGATGATTCTTGGAATGATAGTTTTATTTATCCAGGTTTTTTTAGGTGGCTGGGTAGGTGCTAATGGCGCAGCTTTGGCTTGTCAGGGATTTCCTCAATGTAATGGCAGTTGGTGGCCGAATGTTAACTATATTGATGCTCTCAATGTTTTTGAAGGATTGCTCGGCGGTCATTCAGGCACCTTATCTTATCAGGGGCAGGTTGCCATTCATTGGCTGCATAGAATTGGCGCTCTGTTAAGCTTTGTGTTTTTGAGCATTGTGATGCTCAATGCAACTTCAAGTAATAAACCGAAACCGGTTCGGAGAGGTGGATTAGCCCTAGCTATTTTGTTGATGCTCCAGATCATTCTGGGAGTTTCACTGATTAATTTTGGCGTTCCTTTATGGGCTGCTGTGTTACATAATGCGTTTGCTGCTTTATTGATGTTGCCGCTAATTTATATCGGTTTTTACAGTAAATATGCCGTTCAGGAAGATGCTTTTGAATATCAACGAGGTGCCCAGCTAGTACCGCCAGCGTCTGTTACTGTGCCAGTTCCGGAAGCGGCGATTGAAGAAAAATATCTAGAACCTGAACCAGAATCTTTATTTTTACGCTTAAAATCGCAATTACAAAAAACTCGCTCGGGATTGGGCGGTGTCCTGACTGGTCTATCGTTAAAGCAGAAAACCATTGATGTAGATTTACTGGAAGAAATCGAGAATAGCTTGATCATGGCGGATGTAGGGATTGATGCCACCCAGGAAATTATTGCCAAATTAACTGAACGAGTTGAGCATCATCAATTGAATGATGCGGAAGCGTTATCTGAAGCCTTGAAGCAGGAATTACTGGAAATTCTTGAGCCTTGTGATAAGCCGTTGCAGGTTCTAAAACAAGACAGTCCTTTCGTGATTCTGGTGGTTGGTATTAATGGTGTTGGAAAAACCACAACCATTGGAAAAATGGCCAAACGCTTTCAAATGCAAGGACATAGTGTGATGTTGGCGGCAGGAGATACGTTCAGGGCAGCGGCTGTTGAACAACTTCAAACCTGGGGTGAAAGGAATAATATTCATGTGGTGGCACAACATACTGGTGCTGATTCAGCATCGGTAATTTATGATGGTGTGCAATCGGCAAAAGCAAAGGGCGTTGATATCCTGATTGCTGATACGGCGGGACGTTTGCATACCAAGTCCAACTTGATGGATGAGCTTAAAAAGGTTAGACGGATAATGGCAAAAGTTGATGCCAATGCCCCACATGAAGTTTTATTGGTTTTGGACGCTGGGACTGGACAAAACGCTTTGTCGCAAACCAGACAGTTTAATGAAACGGTTTCAATAACGGGGATTGCACTGACCAAATTGGATGGTACGGCAAAAGGCGGTGTAATTTTTGCATTGGCTAAACAATTTGGCATACCGATCCGGTTTATTGGCGTGGGTGAAGGAATTGATGATTTGCAGGATTTTAATGCCAAACAATTTGTTAATGCATTGTTTTCAGATTAATTAGAGCGGCGGCGATGCTAAAGTTTGATCGTGTCTTTAAAAGATATCCTGAGGGAGGAGATGCGTTAATTGATATCAGCTTTCAATTACAAAAAGCAGAGATGGTTTTTTTGACGGGGCATTCGGGTGCCGGGAAAAGCACTCTGTTAAAGCTGATTGCCATGATGGAACGCTGCACCCGAGGTCAGTTGGTTTTTGAGGGGCAAAATCTGAATCATCTGAAGGAAAAGCAGATACCATTCGTTAGACGTCAGCTGGGGCTGATATTTCAGGATTATAAATTGCTTTATAATCGAACCGTTTTTGATAATATTGCCTTGCCTTTGGTGGTTTCTGGTTTTGGGTATCAGGAAATTGTCAGGAGGGTCAGGGCGGTTCTTGAACAAGTTGGTTTGTCAGGAAAGGAAAAAAAATATCCTTTGGCTTTGTCAGGGGGAGAGCAGCAACGTGTCGGAATTGCCCGGGCAGTAATTAACAAGCCCAAACTGATTCTGGCTGATGAACCAACTGGCAATCTAGATCCTGAGTTATCTGACGAGATCATGAGTTTATTTGGCAGGTTTCAACAAGTTGGTGTTACAATCTTGATAGCTAGCCATGATTATGCATTAGTTGAGAAATTTCATACCAGGGTATTACATCTTGATCACGGGCGATTGGTAGAAGATTGGCATGAAACAGAGCGGAGTTAAAACAAATAATTTTCATCAAAAAGAATATCTCGGTCGTAAAATAAAAGCTTATGGTGTGCTGCATGCTCAGGCGTTAATTTCAAGTTTAGGAAGGTTAATTCGGAACCCCGTAAATTTTGCCATGACAGCGACAGTTTTGGCAGTGGCTTTAGCACTGGCCGCCGGTTTTTTTTTGTTGGTTGCGAATGTTCAACAATTTACAGGAGCTTTAGACGACAGCAATCAGATATCTATATTTTTACAGCAGCATGTTACCGAACAACAAGGACTGAAACTTACACGCAAATTATCAGAAAATACCAATATCAGTCAGGCTTCATTTATCTCTAAGCATCAAGCACTTGATGAATTTAAGCAATATAGTGGTTTCGGGGAAGTTCTGGAGGTTATGGACGATAATCCATTGCCCCATGTGATTCAGGTTTTACCTGAAAGCATATCGTTGGATGATAATAGTATTAATGAGTTGATTATCAATCTGAAAAAACTGCCGGAAGTTGATTTTGTGCAAATGGATATGGTATGGCTAAAGCGACTGCAAGCCATGATTCAGTTAGCGAACCGAGGGGTTTTGATATTGTCAGTGGTGTTGGCATTAGGTATTTTATTTATTACTGGGAACACGATCAGACTGGAGCTACAAAACAGTCGGGATGAAATTCAGATAGCACAACTTGTAGGGGCAACACCTGGGTTTATTCGCAGGCCCTTTTTGTATTGCGGATTCTGGTATGGGTTTATAGCTGCTGCTGTCGCTTGGGTTCTGGTGAGTTTAATGCTGTTGTTAATCCAGCAACCTCTGGATCAACTGACTGGACTATATGAGGGGCAATTTAGGGTAAGATTTTTTAGTGTTAAGGAAACAATGATGTTATTAATGATCTCGATTGGGCTTGGTGTT
Organism: Methylomonas sp.; assembly: GCA_026990815.1. GTDB lineage: Bacteria > Pseudomonadota > Gammaproteobacteria > Methylococcales > Methylomonadaceae > JALSJK01. The sequence continues at coordinate 12,013 of JALXCS010000262.1, forward strand.
ACTGGCGCATGGATAGTGTTGCATCGGCAAATTCAGCAATTAAAGTCAGAATAAAATCGAAATGAAATGACTGATTCAATGACAACCATTTTAGCCATCGAGAAACAAGCCTCACATAAGGCAAATCTCGATACCAATTTGTCAAAGGAATCATTTCATCTACTTTGGGCTGATAGTATTGAGCAAGGGTTGGAGTTGGCTTTACTACATGGTCCTGATGTGGTTTTATTAAACTCCTGTATGTCACCCCATTCAGTTTTTGATGCCAGTCATCGGTTGCAGAAAATTGTCAGTACCATTGGTGCATCCATAATTTTTTTGGGGGAACCGGGTGCCTTGTCTGTTAATAATTCATTTGACAATGACGGTGTTGACTTTTTAACCTTGCCGGTTGGCAAAGAAGAACTGTTAGCTCGATTAAATACTCATTTGCAAATATCCCGGTTGCAAAGGGAATTAAGAGAATCCAAGGCTAAATTATCCGGAATTTTATATCATGCGCACCTGGGCATTGCTTACACAGATAGATTTTATCGTCTTAAAAACATTAATCAACAGTTCGTCAAGTTATTAGGTTATATTGGCAGTGAACCTGTGACACTTTTTGATTTGTTTCCCGGTACACCTGGAAATGATGAGAAGTTAAAACAGAAAATTGAAGAAGCTGTAAACTGGCGTGGTTTTTTTGAGTCGGAATTAAAAGTTCGTCACCAAAATGGTTCGTCCAGATGGTGCAAAATTAGGGCAGGATCAATTATTTCCGGAAAAATTGAGCAAGGGATGATTTGGTCTTTTGAAGATATTACCGAGAAAAAAATCATTGAAGATGAGTTGCAGATTGCGGCAACCGTTTATCGGGTAACCGGTGAAGCAATTTTGCTGTTGAATATCCAACAGCAAATTATCAGCATTAATCCGGCCTTTTCGGCAATGACCGGATTTTCCCAGTCTGATCTGGATCAAATTTCATTTCGTACGTTGATTCTTGATGATACTGATTTAAATAGCTATGTTGAGGCTTGCAAGTATTTACAGAGTCATTTGCAATGGCAAGGCGAATTAAAAATAAAGCGATTCAACGGACCTGCTTTTATTGCTTATGCGCGAATAGATGCAGTCACCCGAGCGGATGGCAGTATTGCACAGTATGTTTGTGTATTATCGGATTTTACCGAACGAAAAAAATATGAAGAAGAGCTACGTTTTCAAGCTGAATATGATGCATTAACTCAGTTACCAAATAGAAAATTGTTTTTTCACCGTTTGCAATTGGCCTTGAAAGGGGCTAAACGTTATTTGCACACAGTCGCCCTGCTGTATTTAGACCTTGATAAATTTAAATGGGTGAATGATAACCTGGGTCATGGCCGAGGGGACGAAGTATTGTTTGAGGTTGCTCAAAGACTCAAACAATGTGTCCGTGAATTAGATACCGTTGCCCGACTAGGTGGCGATGAATTTGTCATTATTCTGAATGGCACGTCTCAACAGCTAATTAAGTCTACCGTTGAGCGAATTCTTGAAACGATTAATTTGCCTGTTTGCAATAATGAAATTGCATTTAACGTCACCGTGAGTATCGGGGTTGCCATGTTCCCGGATGATACTCTGGAACAGGAAAAGCTGGTTTTATTGGCTGATCAGGCCATGTATAAAGCAAAAACAAAGGGGAAAGCAACTTACTGTTGGCATTCAATGAGCGACTAGATATTCATGATTCTGAACAAAATCAATTTCGATAAGCTAAATAGTCTGCGGATTTTATATGTTGAGGATGATGCAGAAACGCGGGAAGAACTCGAACTTTTATTAAAACCACGGGTTGCTGATCTTTTCGTTGCAAAAAATGGTGCTGAAGGCTTTTCATTGTTTCAAAAGAGCCGACCGGATGTGGTTATTACTGACATACAAATGCCAGTAACGAATGGTCTAGCAATGTCGGCAGACATTAAATATTTTGCACAAGAGCAGCATATAATCATTTTGAGTGCCTATAATGATGTCGAATATGCATTCAGGGCGATGAAGTTGGGTATACAGCATTATCTGACCAAACCCATCAATATTGGGCGGTTATTAAAATTACTTGAAAAAATTGCTGAACAAATACAGTTGCAAAGCGAATTGGCAAAAAGTCAGAAACTATTGCGGCAATATAAATCAATGGTCGACGAGCAAGCGATTGTTGCTAAATTTAATCTTGACGGCGAGATTACCTACGTTAATGACCGTTTTTGCTTGTTAACCGGATATAGCAAAGAGGAGCTTATCGGTAGTTTCTACCCTTTCTTATACCAAGTTGATGGAGATTTGCAAAAATTTCTGGCTTTTCTGAAGCAATTAACAGCTAAACGAAAGTGGCATAGCATTGTTAAAAATAAAACCAAGCAAGGCAAGATGTTCGTTGCTGACGTGATTATTACTGCGATTGTTGATGATGAAAATCAGGTCGAGGAATATGTCGCAATGATGGTTGATATGACCCATTTGTTTAACAAGCATGAATTGTGTACTGCAGACC
>JALXCS010000263.1 GCA_026990815.1 Methylomonas sp.
ATTAATAATAAATTTCATAAAAGATAGATATTCTATTATTACTATTAGCAAACCATGATTACTGTAAAAGGATTATTGGTCCTTTTATTTTAAAGACTTAGCCAATTTTAAAGTTGTGGAAAATGTTAAATTGGCTTGTGTTTTTATTGTGGATAAAAAATTAAAAAGAATAAATATCAACTTATCCACAATTTTGTCTACCTTATAGTGACAAGGTTCTTAACAGATTGGCATAATCTTCCTGAACCTTAATATCACTATCTCTTAAATCCTTAATTCGTTTACAGGCATTAATTACCGTAGTATGGTCACGACCACCAAAAGCATCACCAATTTCTGGCAAGCTGTGACTAGTTAATTCCCGAGCAAGACACATGGCAATTTGTCGAGGCCGCACAATTGATTGCTTACGATTTTTTGAAACCAAATCTGAATTTCTGATTTTGAAATATTCAGCAACAGTTTTTTGAATATTTTCAATATTGACTAACTTGTCCTGTAAAGAAATTAAATCGTGTAATGCTTCTTTTGTGAATTCGATGGTGATTGGTTTGCCAGTAAATTGAGAATTTGCAATCACTCGTCTTAATGCCCCTTCTAAATCCCGAACATTAGAAGGTATTCGTTTGCCAATAAAAAAAGCAACATCCTGAGAAAGATCTACGTTTGCCTGCATAGCTTTTTTCATTAAAATAGCCGCTCGAGTTTCAAGATCTGGTGGCTCTATCGCTACCGGCAATCCCCAACCAAAACGAGATTTTAAACGGTCTTCAAGACCTTCAATTTCTTTGGGATATTTATCACAAGTTAAAATAACTTGATGTTTTTTTTCAAGCAAGTTATTGAAAGTATGGAAAAATTCCTCCTGTGATCGTTCTTTTCCTGCAAAAAACTGAATATCATCAATCAATAATGTATCAACAGTCCGGTAATATTTCTTGAAATTATTAATGGAATTTTGCTGTAAAGCTTTGACCATATCCTGAACAAATTTTTCTGAATGCAGATAGATAATATTGGCAGATGGTTTTTTTTTTAAAATTGCTACTCCAATAGCATGCATTAAATGTGTTTTGCCAAGCCCTGAACCACCATAAATCAATAAAGGGTTGTATGTTTTACCAACGTTTTCAGATACCTGAATAGAAGCAGCTTTAGCTAACTGGTTAGACTTGCCTTCAACAAAATTTTCAAAGGTAAAAGCAAGATTAATAAAGTTCGGTCGTTTGGTTTTCGCAGGACTATTTTTTTTAATGATGGGAGTGACAACCTCATTATTATTTTTTTTTGATCCAATCACTAAACTGATACTGAAAGCACCTTTAGAGAATTGCTGGACTGTTTGTTCAATTTTGTCAAAATGATGTTCTTTGACCCACTCTAGTACAAATCGATTTGGTGCTAACAATTTAATCTGGTTATTTTCTTCTTCTGCCTGTAAAGGTCGAATCCAGGTACTGAAGTCAGAAGAAGATATTTCGTCTTCTAAAATAGAAAGGCAAGTATTCCAAAGTGAGCTCATATAGGGATTAAATCAAATTGTCGAGTGTATTTATTTAAAGTTAGGTTTTGTAGAAATTTAATTTCGGAAACTGAGTTTATTTTTCTAACAGATTTTGCAAATTCACAATTAAGGAAAATAAGCGGTCATCAATGAAGTAGAAATCAACGGCTTCAATCACCAGTAGCATAGAATTAAGGATAAAAGATTGAAACGTTATATAAAATAACTCCTCGATCAACTTGTTAATAACCTTGTCACTTTAACACGGGTTAATCTGTGGATAAATGAGGTTAAAGAAAATTTATATTTTTATCCACAATTAAAGCACAATTCAACCTGACTGTTATCCACAACTTTAAATTTCTATAACCCCATAAAATAATGAAGAAAAGAAGGTTTTTACAGTAGACTTGGATTACTAATAATAAAAATAAGTAATTAAATATATTTAATTATTATTATCAGATTTCAATAAATCGAGCAAAGACTATTTATTTTAAGGATGAAATTGACAATTTGTGATAGTTAAATTATCATTCCATCTCTTTTGTTTCCGTTTTTAGTTAATGTAATCCAATCAGGTCTTTAGCAAGATGAAAAGAACATATCAACCAAGTAAAATTAAAAGGGCCAGAACTCATGGCTTTAGAGCAAGAATGGCAACCAAAGGCGGTAGAAAAGTGATTAATGCTCGTAGAGCAAAAGGGCGTGCCCGTTTGACAGTTTAATTTGGCGGACCAAGATTTCAGTTTTTCGCCTCGGCTAAGACTGAAGAAAGCGGAAGATTATCAACGCGTCTTTGCTGAACCATTTAAAAGTTCAGATAAATTTTTTACCATTCTAGCACGCAGTAATGGATTAGATCATTCCAGGCTAGGGCTGGCAATAGCCAAAAAGAATATAAAGCGGGCTGTTGATAGAAATAAAATAAAACGGCTTGTCAGGGAAAGTTTTAGAAATAATCATTTTCAGATTGGATACTGGGATATCGTTGTTTTAGCCCGACCAAAAGCAGCTAGCGCTGAAAAAAAAACATTATCCGCTTCCCTAATTAGGCATTGGTTAAAACTTTCTGAACAACGATGCGATTCATATTCCAAACATTCATAAAAGGTTATCGGCTTTTTATTAGTCCACTATTGGGGAATAACTGCCGTTTTTATCCTTGTTGTTCAAGTTATGCTTTAGAAGCCATTCAGCGACATGGAGCTTTTACCGGCTCTGTTCTCATAATAAAAAGATTATTAAGATGTCATCCCTTTTGCGAGGGAGGCATAGATCCAGTTCCAGATAAGGTTGTTAATAAGTAATGGAAAATATAAGATTTCTGCTAATAGTTGTTTTTGCTATGTTACTTTACATGCTATGGGAGGCCTGGCAAGTAGATTATGGTCCCAAGCCTGAAATAACAGCTGTTGAACAACCTGTCATAGATAGCAAAGAAGATTTACCCACCGCTACAGTTACTGAAAATGAAATTCAGTCAAACAATCTTGAAGCAAAAATCGATACTTCTGATGCCTCTTCAGTGCCGCTTCTTGAAGCACGAAGTGATAAAATCATAACGGTGGAAACAGATGTCTATCGTCTGGAGATTGATACAAAGGGTGGGACACTACGAAACTTGGATTTACTTAAATATCCAGTTTCAAAAGATAACCCGGATGTTGTGGTTCGTTTGTTCAACAGTGAAATTGATAAATTGTACTTGGGCCAAAGCGGCTTAATTTCTGCTAGTGGTAGTCCAAGTTTACCTACACATCATTCAATTTTTTCATCGGGAAAAGATAAATATATTTTAACTGATGAAATCAATATTTTAAAAGTACCATTAACATGGACAGATAACAATGGTATTACAGTTACGAAAACCTATTCTTTTAAGCGCGGTAGCTATGATGTCAAGATTGAGCAAAAAATAACCAACCATTCAAAACAACCATGGTCTGGCAGACAATACATACAGTTGCTTAGAAAACCTTATAAGGATAAAAATGGCAATACTTTTATCAGAACCTATGCCGGCGGTGTAATTTATACGGAAGAAGAAAAATATCAAAAAGTCAGTTTTGAAGACATGGAATCCGAAAACCTGAAAGTGCAAACAAAAGGGGGTTGGGTGGCAATGATCCAGCATTATTTTGCTTCTGCCTGGATTCCCCCACAAGAGAATATTAATACCTTTTACACCAAGAAGCTTAAAGACTGGAAATATGTGATAGGAGCGTACACGGAACCAGTTTCAATACCTGCGGGGAGTGAGAAAACTTTAGTAGCAACATTATTTGCAGGCCCTAAAATTCAGCCAATGATGGAAAAGGTAGCCAAAGGCTTGGAATTAACTGTGGATTACAGCTGGCTAACATTTATAGGTAAACCTATTTACTGGTTGCTAAACAAAATTTATTCCCTGGTTGGGAACTGGGGTTTTGCCATTATGGGTGTCACTTTTTGCATCAAGTTATTGTTTTTTCCCTTGTCTCAGGCAAGTTATAAATCAATGGCAAAAATGCGTAAGATTCAACCTCGTCTGCAAGAACTCAAAGAAAAATTCGGTGAGGATCGGCAACGATTCAATACCGAAATGATGAATTTGTACAAGAAAGAAAAAGTAAATCCTTTAGGCGGATGCTTGCCAATACTGGTACAAATACCCGTATTTATTTCGCTGTACTGGGTATTGATTGAAACGGTCGAACTTCGCCAAGCTCCTTTTGCATTATGGATTCAGGATTTATCAGCAAAAGATCCATTCTATATTTTGCCAGTATTAATGGGAATCACTATGAAGATTCAGCAAAGTCTGAATCCTGCCCCGGTTGATCCATTACAGGCCAAAGTAATGAAAATGTTCCCTATCATTTTTACGGTGTTCTTCCTGTTTTTTCCGGCAGGACTGGTTTTGTATTGGGTTGTCAATAATACCTTATCAATTATTCAGC
>JALXCS010000264.1:0-1764 GCA_026990815.1 Methylomonas sp.
ATCTGTTATCGCTTAAAAATTTTTCAGAAACCATTTGTTTCATGCGGCTTAAAAACAAGGCCAGATAGATTAACTCGCAGTCTTTTTTCTGGCTGGTCTACCCCTACTGTTTCCTGGATTATGTTTGCTCATAGCTGGTTTTGCTTTAGGTTTTCTCTGGCCGGAATTTTGCGTTCGTTTTTGCCTGGCACTAGATTTTATTTTAGGTTTCTTTTCAACTTTCAATAATACCGGTTCATAACCAGTGTCTTCGACTCGTGGAATTTGTTTTTTTAATAATCTTTCTATCCCAGCCAACAAATGAGCTTCTTCAGGCGAAACCAAAGAGATGGATTCACCTTCTGAACCAGCTCTGCCGGTACGGCCTATGCGATGCACATAATCTTCAGCAACGGCTGGCAAATCATAATTCACAACATGGGGTAACTGATCAATATCAAGTCCCCGTGCGGCAATATCTGTTGCAATCAAGGCAGTTACTTTTCCTTGTTTGAAATCTTCAAGCGCCCTAGTTCTTGCGCCTTGGCTTTTATTACCGTGCAAAGCAGCGCAGCGGATACCATCTTTGATAAGTTGTCTGCTTAAACGGTCAGCACCATGTTTGGTTCTGACAAAAATGAGTACTTGCTGCCAGTTGCCATCGCCAATCAGCCAGGAAATCAATTCCCGTTTATTTTCTCTCTTGATTGGATAGACGCGCTGTGAAACGGTGTCGGCAGCCACATTTTTTCGGGCAATCGCCACTTCAACCGGATCATTTAATAATTCCGCAGCCAGAATTCTAATTTCTTTAGAATAAGTGGCAGAAAACAACAGATTTTGGCGCTGTTTTGGCAGGGTTTTGATGATTTTTTGAATATCCCGAATAAATCCCATATCCAGCATCCGATCCGCTTCATCCAGAACCAAAAACTGAACCTGTGATAAATCAACTTTCTTTTGATAGAGTAAGTCCAATAGTCTACCCGGCGTCGCAACCAGAATATCAGCGCCAAGTGTTAGGCGAGTAATCTGATTATTGATACTAACGCCACCAAAGACGACCTCAGAGAATAAAAGCAAATGTCTGCCATAAGTTCTAAAGCTTTCATACACCTGCATCGCCAATTCTCGAGTCGGTATGAGAATTAATGCGCGGATCGGATGAGGTTTATTCGGACGGGGCTGTTCATGGAGTCGTTGTAGTAAGGGCAATGCGAATCCTGCCGTTTTACCCGTTCCAGTCTGGGCGCCGGCAAGCATATCCCGACCTTGTAAAATAAGTGGGATAGCTTGTTCTTGTACAGGAGTGGGTTTGTCGTAGCCTTGTTCATTAAGGGCTTTTAGTAAGGGTGGGGCTAAATCGAGGTGATCAAAAGTCATGTATTTCCTGTGTACGATATCGATTATCTAATACACTAATCGATATCTAAATAATATTGTCTGTTAAATAAATGGCCAAAATTTTTACTGTCACAGCAAATACCGCAATCGATCATTGCATTGAGATTGATGAAATCACGATGGAGAAAGCTGTTTTAGCAAAAAACAACATTGAATATGCTGCCGGCAAAGGCGTCAATGTTGCAAAAACCCTGGAATCATTAAATATTCAGGTTTCATGTCTGGGTTTTGTAGGGGAATTGTCGCTAAATAAATTTACTGCGCTCAGTTCAAAAGTGTTTAAAGTCGATTTTACCGTTGTGCCAGGACAAACCCGCTCAAATATCACACTGATGGATTCCCAGAACAAGCAAATGCATATCAGGACAAACGGTTTCCATG
>JALXCS010000264.1:1774-4443 GCA_026990815.1 Methylomonas sp.
CCACAATTGATTGTGAGCAATTGCCAAAAAAACTTGATGCCGACCTGGCTGAAGAAGATATCATTATTTTTGCGGGAAGTCTTCCGCCTGGCGTACCGGTAAATCAATACCAGCATTGGATTGAGCTTTGCCATAAAAAATCAGCGATTGCTGTTTTGGATTCCAGTGGAAACGCTTTGATGACGGGTATTCAAGCAAAACCTTATCTGATCAAGCCCAATGTTAAAGAGTTGGAAGGAATAGTTGGTCGTTCCTTGGCAAATGAATCGGAAATTGTTTACGCAGCAAAACAACTGCAAGAAATGGGTGTACAACTTGTGGTGGTTTCCAGGGCGGAGCAAGGTATTATCGTCGTTTCTAAACAATCTGCTTATGCAGCAACTATTAGTGATAGCCAACAAATAATTAGCAGTATTGGCTGTGGAGATGCTCTAGTTGCCGGTTTTGCCGTGTCGATTAAGCAAAATTTGCCTTTGCCTGAAGCAATCAAATTTGCTTTATGTTGTGCGACAGCTAATCTTTTTACCCAAGAACCAGGCCGAATTGACCCATCTTTTTTTGAAAGCCTGCGTAAACAAATCATCGTTCGTCGTTTATGAAAAATACTAGGCTGTGTATTCAATTTGTCTCTGTTGCGATTTTTTCCTTGCAGCTAATGTTTCCGGTTGTTGCACTGGAAAAACCTGATCTGATGTTAGCCAAGGTTTTTCATCCGTCTGTGGATATCACAAAATATTGGATCAGTGAAAAACTTGATGGAGTAAGGGCGCGTTGGGATGGGCGGCAGCTTGTTTCAAGAGGCGGCACTATTTTTAAAACTCCTAAGTGGTTTGTCCAAGGATTTCCAGATCAATTGTTGGACGGAGAACTGTGGATAGCCAGAGGCGAATATCAGCAAACAGTATCAATTGTTAGAAAACAAACGCCTCATGAGGGATGGCGAAAAATTAAGTTTATGGTATTTGATTTACCTGCGCATTCTGGTGAGTTTTCATCAAGGGTCATAGCGATGAGAAAGTTAAACAACAGGAGTAAATCATCCTATCTTGATTTTATCCAGCAATTTAGAGTGTCTTCCAAGCAGATGCTAATGTGGCATTTTTATGAGGTAATTGAGCATGGAGGAGAAGGTCTAATGTTGCATCATCAGAAAAGCATTTATCAAAGTGGTCGCAGCAATGATTTACTGAAATTCAAGCCCTATGATGATACCGAAGCGGTCGTTATCGGTTATCGGCCTGGCAAAGGAAAATTTTCAGGAAAAATGGGCGCTTTAAAAGTCAGAATGACCAATGGCAAAGAGTTTTTTATCGCGGTGGTTTTTCACATAAAGAACGGGAAAATCCACCGGCAATGAATAGTGTTATCACGTTTCGCTATCAAGGATTTACGGACAGCGGCATTCCGCGTTTTGCGGTGTTTTTGAGAATCAGAAAAGAGCCTTAATATTTGAAATTGGTGGGGCGGGGACACTCTCATAATGGCAGTATGTTATTGTTTTTTGGCTGTTTATTGCCCTATAGAAATCACGGTACCCCCCCCACAAGTACCCCCGTAAAATTATACGGCAATGCTAAGAGGTTGTTTTTTCAGGGCCAACAAAAATAATGTATCTTTCTTGACCTGTTGTTCAAGACTTATACCATGGGTGTGGCCAGGGCAATCGGGTTTAAATTTATGGGCTACAAAATCAGTAAGTTAGGTTTTTCATAATTTCAATAAAAAGCCTTTTTCTTATGAGCTTGAAAAGAGAAAAACACAACCCATTGATTTTACATGCATCATTAAATGTCAAGATATTTTAAACCCGATTGCCCTGTGGGTGTGGCCTAAATATAATGTCATTGTTATAATTTAGTGTATCATTATCAATAGAATAAATAATAAACCTAAATGATTATGACAGCTATTGTTCACAACACGAATGGAAGTATTACTGTTTCAGTCACCATTCCACTTACTGGAAGCATGCTGGAGATGGAAAACACGATTCTGGATGCAGTGAATGATGTGGGCTGCGTAGCGACAGGTGAGGCACTCAAACGCTTTGATACAAATGGTAGGCCCATTATTCGGGAAGGGGTAAAGTTGACCTCTAAAAATAAAGACAGCAAGAAATATCAAACACCTTTTGGCGTCACTGAAATTGAACGCCATGTTTATCAAACATTCAAAGGTGGCAAGGTTTTTTGTCCGTTAGAAGATTCGGCTTGTACCATTTTTGCAGCCACACCCAAGTTTGCACAGTAATTGTCACATAAATACTCACAAGGTAATGCGTCTTCAGTTTGTGCCGATTTGAAAGAAAACCATAATCGTCCCATTGCGAAATCAACGGTACAAAACGTGACAGGCTGGGTGGGTAGTATTGCCTGCGCTCAGGAAGAAAAGTGGGACTACGAACTACCCGAATTAAATGAGCCCATTAGCACCGTTGTTTTGAGTCTGGACGGTGCCTAGTGTGCCCAGCATGGGCTAAAACTTGTTATCTGAAAGGAGGTAACCGGAAGTAGTAACGACAACCGTAGCGAAACGCAAGGGAGAAGCCGTGAGGTCAGCCTGAAAGAAGCGCGTAGCAAATGCACGACCGTAGGAACACGAACAAGCAGAGAGGCCGGATGTGGGCGATGAGTGTGCTAGGAAACACGAAATCCAACCGTTACCGAAAG
>JALXCS010000265.1 GCA_026990815.1 Methylomonas sp.
TTAATCGAAGATATTGGCCTGAACAAATTTTTGATAGATTGCTATACGCGTGTATTCATGCAGACCCCGTTACTTTACGGGAGCTAAAGGCGTAATCAAGAGGTAAGTTATTGAAATAAAAAGACGCGCGTAAATATATCCTGGTACTTTCCCATCACATCTATGCGATAGAAGGTCATTTTATTTTAATCACTTACCTCTTTGGCAGCCAAGAAGCTGAATTTTTTGTCGTGTACATAGATAATTTTCAATAAACAACTTGTTTTCGAAAACCATGAACCCATATCAATATCTGCAACTACATTTCAACTAACTTAAATAACAAAGGAAGAAAATCATGGTAATGGCAGTTAAACAATTTGAAATACTTTTCCGCAAGAGTGCTTCGTTGGATATTGATAAAAGCGATGTAAAGCGGCTTGGAGGTTTTATTAATCAGCGCGTTTACGATTTAATGATAAGGGGTCAGGCGAATGCCAAAGCAAATGCGCGAGATATCATCCAAGTACAGGATTTACCAATAACAAAAGGATTGCAAGAGCAGATTCATTTTTTTAAGGGCTTGGATGAGGAACTCAATCTGAGTGTTATTCTTGAGAATTTGGCTAAATTACCCCCTCTGGCACTGGAATATAGTGAAGAGGTTGAGCAAAAATTGCCTGAGCTGGTAGGAGCAGTAACAGTAAGTTTAGCCAAGTTGTTCAAGATTATTGATCCTAAATTAAAGAACCCTGGTTCGATTGAATGGGAGCAGGTTGAACAGGTTTTTAACCTGTTACAGTAGGTTACATATATTTATGTTGAGTCTACAACAAAGGGGTGGTCGGTTCTTTGGAGTCGGCCATTTGTATTTCTTGAACGTTCCTAAATACCATATTGCTTTCTTTTTCGCCAGAAAGTTGCCCTGCTAAGACCCAGCATATCAGCTGCAAGGCCGACTTTACCATGGCTTTGCTCTAAAGCTAAGCGAATAGTATCTGATTCATTGGTGCTGGAAAATAGTTTGCCCTGAAAATTTGTTTTGTGCTTCTGTTCTCTGAATTCTGGAGGTAACTCGGACAGTTTTAACGAGGATCCAGTGCCAACCACAAAAGCATATTCAAGAACATTTTGAAGTTCTCGGACATTTCCTGGCCAGTGATAGTCCAATAATACCTTCATAGCTTGAGGGTCAATTTTATCAACCGTTCTTAAATCTTTGGCATTATGTTGTTGAATAAAGTGCCAGAGTAATAAGTTAATGTCTTCGCGTCGTTCTCGTAACGGCGGAATAAATATTGGAACCACACGCAAGCGATACATTAAGTCTTCTCGAAATCGTCCATTTTTTACTTCATTGCGTAAAGATCGATGGGTAGCGGCAACAATGCGCACATTAATGCGAACGATTTGAGTGCCGCCGACAGGGATATAACTCTGCTCTTGAATGACCCTAAGTAACTTGGCTTGCAATTCTAGAGGCAATTCAGCTACCTCATCCAGAAACAAGGTTCCACCGTGTGCCTGTCGGAATAGTCCGGCATTATCATTGATTGCACCTGTAAAAGCCCCTTTGACGTGACCAAATAGCTCGCTTTCAAGTAAATTGACTGAAAGAGCAGCGCAATTTATTGCCAGGAACGGCTTGTGTCTTCTGGGACTCAAGTTATGGATGGCGTGAGCAACTAATTCCTTGCCCGTTCCGCTTTCGCCCCGCACTAGAACTGTCGCTTCGGTTTTGGCGGCATTCTGAATAATTTGGAAAACCGGTTTCATTGAAGGAGCGCGGCTGAGGATGCCATGGAAATTAATATGTTCAGTAAGTGGTGGGGGAGGAAGGTTTTTCCAGGGGTTTTTGGCTGGTTCCTGAATTAATAAGGCAATTTCACCTAGAAATTTTCCTTGGTCGTTCTGTAGTATTTGTGAGTATTTTTTGAAGTCAAGCCATGACCCATCGGCAAGTTGCAAATTAATTTTTTGATAAGCGGGTGTATTTTCATCAATAACAAATAAGTTACAAGTATCCCCAATGTTAAGTTTTTCCCTAAAAATTAATGGTTTGTGCGCTGGGAACTTGCAATATAAGAGTTTTTTGTTTTTGTCAATGACAAAAATCAATGCAAAGGTGTACAATTCGGTAAGCGCTATAAACAGTTCTTTTTGTTTGAACTGTTTCAGCCATTGCTCAAAAATATACTGCTGGTCTAGCGACGCTGAGCGTTTCATTTGTGTTTCAATCAGGGCGAATTACGTTTCATTGAAACATAATGAAACAAAAACTGAAAGTAAATGTTTTTAACAAGCTGAAGTAAAAAGCGAACTTAACGGCAAGCTAGAAGTTGGCATGTGTTTTGCTAATTGAGAATTGGATTGATACTGATTAATGACGGAGAGGAGATATGATTTTTAGACAATTATTTGATGATGCAACCTGGACTTATACTTATCTTATTGGCGACCCGGTTAGTAAAGAAGCGATATTGATAGACCCTGTCAATACTCATATTGATGACTATTTGGCGTTATTGGATGAATACGGATTAAAGTTAAAATTTTCACTTGAAACTCATGTTCATGCTGATCACATCACTGCCAGCGGTTTATTGAGGCAAAAACTGGGTGCACAGACAGCGGTGAGTTCTCTTTGCGGGGCCGAAACTGCGGATATTCAGATAACAGATGGCCAGGTCTTTGAGCTGGGCGAAAGCGAGCAGATCAAAGTAATTGCGACACCGGGTCACACACCGGGCAGTATTTCCTTTCTCTGGCGCGATCGTGTTATGACGGGAGACTCATTATTTATTGGTGGTTGCGGCCGGACTGATTTTCAGGGAGGAAGCGCGTCTGATTTGTATGATGCCATCACCCAGAGATTGTTTACTTTGCCCGATGATACTTTGGTTTACCCCGGCCATGACTATCAAGGTCGCTGGGTAAGTAATATTATTCAGGAAAAAACCACCAACCCACGTCTCGCCGGGAAGTCAAAAGAAGAATTCATCGAAATTATGAATAATCTGAATTTGCCGAAACCTAAATTGATCGATGAAGCGGTTCCGGCAAATCGATATTGTGGTCTGGAAGAGGAAGAGCGCCAGGATGCAATTGAGCAGCGTGACCAGGGGCAGAGCAAACCCAAAATCAGCACTCCGGATTTGGTTAATGCAGCTAAACAACTGGTTACCGAGGTGGATGTTAATAAGGCAAAGCAATTAATTAATAATGGTGAAGTTTTGGTTATTGATGTTCGTGAAGAAAGTGAGTACGAAGGTGGTCATATAGATGGTGCATTGTTTCTTCCACGGGGCGTTTTGGAATTCAAGATTGGAACTATTCCAGAATTAGCGGATAAATCAAAGCCAGTGTTGCTATATTGCCGGAGTGGAAACCGGTCATTATTAGCATCTAAAACCTTGCAGGACATGGGTTATACCTCTGTGCTATCGATGGCGGGTGGATATGAAGCCTGGTCTAAAGCCAGTTAGGTTTTTGCAGTGATTTTTGAGCGACAACAAGAGCTTAGTTTGCGGGTTGTTGTTTAATTTTAAAAGCGCCCAATTAGGATTTGGCCGCTTTTGGTTCTTCTTTTTTCAAAGTGGTTAAAAACCCTAAAAAAGGAATAGGAGTAAGCAGTTGGACCCTGAAAAGAGTTGGACAATTAACGAGGTTTTTGTATGGACTTAGAAGAAATGCAAAGCTTGCTACCCGTCATTTTTGGCAAATTTGTGATTTGGCTAATTGATGCAGGTACCTCGTATATAGTTATAAAAAATAAAATATCAAATAATAAATGAGGAGTTAGACATGGCAAACGAACAACATCATGACATTTTGATTGTGGGAGGCGGTGCTGCAGGTGTGACTGTTGCAAATACGCTGCTGCGAAAGCAATCCAAGCTCAAAATCGGGCTGATTGAGCCATCAGAGAAACATTACTACCAGCCTGGTTTCACGATTATTGGAGGTGGCGAATATACGCTGGCAAAGACTACTAAAAATGAAGCTGATTTGATTAATCCTAAGGTGATATGGATTAAGGATTACGCTGAAACCTTTCAACCTGAAAATAATTCTGTGACTTTACGCTCTGGCGATAAGGTGACATATGATTATCTAGTGGTTTGCCCTGGATTACAGCTGGATTGGGATAAAATCAAAGGCTTAAAAGAAACTCTGGGGAAAAACGGGGTATGTAGTAACTATTCTGCTGAAACTGTTGAGTATACCTGGGAATGTATTAAAAGTCTGGAGTCAGGAACGGCATTATTTACTCAACCTCCGATGCCGATAAAGTGTGCGGGCGCGCCACAAAAAATCATGTATCTTGCGGCAGACCGGTTCAGGAAAAAGAAAATTCTGGACAAATTCAGTGTCCAGTTTTGCAATGCGGGTCCAGCCATGTTTGGTATTCCTTTTTTCGCCAAAGCATTGGATAAGATAGTTGCTAAATATGGAATACAGACTAACTTTAAACATAATCTGGTAGAAATTGATGGGCCAGCAAAGAAAGCAACATTTGAAGTAGCTGAAAGCGATGATAAAAAAACCAAGGTAACCATTGAATTCGATATGATTCACGTTACGCCTCCGCAAAGTGCTCCGGATTTTATCAAGAAAAGTCCATTGGCAGCTGATAGTGGTTGGGTAGATGTTAACCAGTTTACTTTGCAGCATAACAAATTCAGCAATGTATTTGGCTTGGGTGATGCAACGACAACACCCAATGCAAAAACTGCTGCGGCTGTGCGTAAGCAAGCGCCAGTGGTGGTGAAAAATATTCTTAAATTAATGAAACAAGCCGATCTGGTTGAAGGTTATGACGGCTACGGATCTTGTCCGTTAACAACTTCTATCGGAAAAGTTATGTTGGCTGAATTTGCCTATGGCGGAAAAGTGACGCCTTCTTTTCCTGTTCTGGATCCCAGAGTCCCCAGATGGATATGGTGGTGGGGCAAAAAAGTAGGTTTTCCTTGGTTATACTGGGCTTGGATGTTGAAAGGCTACACGTTAGATATTCCTCATAAAGAGTCTTATGCCAAGCGCTTTACCGAAGAATCTTAAGCTCAGAAAGTTCTATCCAATAACCTGCGTAAATTTTTTATTTACGCAGGTTTCTTTATTTCTTTTTCATAGAGACGTCCATGACTTCAACAGTAAAAAATAAAGCTGTTTTGTTTTCTTTGGCTAAGCGATATTTTCCAATTATTACTTGGCTTAAAACTTACAATAAAGAAGATTTTCATGGCGATGCCATTGCTGGAGTTATTACCGCAATTTTGTTGATTCCTCAGGCTATTGCTTATGCGATGTTGGCGGGGTTACCACCACAAATGGGTCTTTATGCCAGTATTTTACCACCTCTGGCCTATGCAATATTTGGCACCAGTCGGACTTCTTCAGTAGGTCCTGTTTCTGTCGCCGCCATTATGATTGCCAGTGCTCTGGCTGCTCCGGAAATAAGTGAACTGGGCAATCCGTTAGAAAGTGCGGTTATTCTTGCGGCAGAAGGCGGAGTTATATTGCTACTAATGGCACTGCTGAGAATGGGGGGGTTAGTTAATTTTATCAGTCATCCGGTATTAACCGGATTCACCAGTGGCGCGGCAATTTTGATTATTTTTAGCCAGTTGCCACATTTTTTGGGAATCGCCAAACCTCATTGTGGGTTTGATATGTCCTGTTATATTGACTCAGTCAAGCAGTATAATATTATGACATTTGCGGTCGGCGTTTTTAGTATTGTTTTATTGTTTTTTTTCTCCAGACCACTGGCTTTTATTCTTAAAACAATAGGAGTTATGGATACCCTTGTTATGGCGATTAGTAAAAGCGGCCCTTTGATTGCGGTATTTTTGGGGACGTTGTTTGTTAGTCATTTCAATCTGGCCGAAATTAACGGGGTAAAGATCATTGGTGCAGTTCCTTCCGGTTTGCCAAAGATATCATTTTATTTTGAAATTTCTGAAAAATGGCATCTACTGCTGCCTTATGCAGGATTTATTGCTCTGATAGCATATGTTGAAAGCGTTGCAATTGCCAAAGTTACAGCAAATATGCGTAATCAGCGAGTAGATGCGAACCAGGAATTGATTGCTTTGGGTGCTGCAAATGTTGCAACTGCAATTTCTGGTGGCATGTCCGTTGCTGGCGGGTTTAGCCGAACCATGGTTAATTTTTCTGCGGGTGCACGTACCCAGATGGCAATGATTTTTGCTGTGGCGATAATTAGCCTGGCTGTGATTTTTTTTACTGACTGGTTTGAGATTATTCCCAAAGTCACTTTGGCAGCAATTATCTTGTTGGCAATCCTGCCATTAGTAAAATTACGAAATATTGTTCATACCTGGTCTTATGATCGAGCCGATGGCGTTGCAGAGTTGGCAACATTTTTGGGGGTATTGTTTTTTGGGATCGAAGAAGGTTTAACGTTAGGGATTATTTTGACAATCGCGGCGTATTTGAGAAAAACCAGCAAACCACATATTGCCGTTGTCGGAAGAGTTCCAGGCACTGAGCATTACCGAAATGTCGAACGTCATAAAGTACAAACCTGGAGTAATTTACTGCTGGTCAGAGTCGACGAAAATATGACTTTCTCCAATGCTGGATATATCGAAGATTGCGTGATGGCTGAGCTGGCGAAGCAAAAATCAGTTGAACATGTTGTTTTTATATTTACCTCAGTGAGCTATATCGACGCAACTGCATTGGAAGCATTGGAAAATTTGAATCGCTCTTTTAAAGCATTGGGTTTAACGATGCATCTTGCTGAGGTCAAAGGGCCGGTTATGGATAAATTGGAGAAAACTGAATTTATCAATCAACTGAAACCTGGACAGGTGTTTTTTCGTGTGGATGAGGCCGTTGAAGCACTTGCGGGAGATATCTAGGAATAGCCCCAGGTGATAATGATTCTACTGAGATAGTTTTGGCAAAATGGCAGATTAGCTTTTCCTCCAAATTAATAATGATTTATTTGGAGGAAAAGCTGGCTAATGAATAGTTTTATTTTACAAGGCGCTGATTTTTTTATGCTGTTCTTGAAGATTTTGTAGGGAAGATTGAAGTGCTGCCAGTTTTTCTTTTTCCTTTTCGATGACGACCTGGGGCGCTTTTTCAACAAAACCAGGGTTATTTAATTTACCTTCAATTCTTGGCAAGTCTTTTTTGATTTTGTGGATTTCTTTTTCAAGCCTGGCAAGTTCAGCATCCTTATCAATCAGACCTGCCATTGGAATAAGAATTTTCATATTCCCGACTAGTGACGTTGCAGATTCAGGTGCTTGATGTTGCGATGAAAGCCAAGTTATAGATTCCAGTCGGGCCATTTTTTTCAGATATACATTGTGTTTTTCCAAAAGTAATTTGTCGTGTTCTGTGCCGTCCTGAAGTAAAGCGGGTAATGGTTTTCCTGGTGGAATGTTCATTTCTCCACGAATCCGTCGTACCCCGAGGATAAAGTCCATTACCCAATTAATTTCATTAATAGCTCCCCGGTTGATTTTTTCCGGTTCAGCTTTGGGATATGGCTGAAGCATGATGGTTTCACCCGATTTGCCCGCCAGTGGACCAACTCGTTGCCAGATTTCTTCCGTTATAAATGGAATAATAGGGTGCGCTAGTCGCAGCAAGGTTTCCAGTACCGAAATCAAGGTTTTTCTGGTGCCGCGCTGCAAGGCTTGATTATCTGATTGCAAGGAAATCTTGGCTAGTTCCAGATACCAGTCGCAGTATTCATTCCAGGTAAATTCATAAATGGCTTGCGCCGCCAGGTCGAGACGGTAGTTATTGATGGCGCGGGTAACATCATCTATAACCTGGTTCAGACGCGATTCAATCCAAAGATCCGCAGTGGAAAATTCGCCGGGTTTGCCAGGTAAGTCGTTATCTTGACTCTCAGTATTCATCAGGACATAACGGGCGGCATTCCATAATTTGTTGCAAAAGTTACGATAACCTTCGATTCTGCCATTATCTAGACGAATATCCCGTCCAGTAGAAGCAAGCGATGCAAAGGTAAATCGTAATGCATCCGTTCCATAGGCGGGTATTCCTTCCGGAAAATCCTTTCTGGTCTGTTTCTCAATACGTTGTGCCAGGTGCGGTTGCATCATGCCTGCGGTTCTTTTTTGCAGCAGATCGTCAAGTGAAATTCCGTCAATAACATCAATTGGGTCCAGAATATTGCCTTTAGATTTGGACATTTTTTGTCCTTCGGCATCTCGGACCAGGCCATGCACATATACTTCACGAAAAGGCACTTCACCCATAAATTTCAGGCCCATCATAATCATCCTGGCAACCCAGAAGAAAATGATGTCAAAACCCGTTACCAAAACGTTGGTTGGGTAAAAATTTTCCAGTTCCTGAGTTTTATCGGGCCATCCCAGTGTTGAAAATGGCCACAAAGCCGAAGAAAACCAGGTATCCAGAACATCTTCATCCTGTTTGAGTAGACAATCATCTGGCAGTTTATGTTGTTCGCGAATATCTTGTTCCGATCGGCCGACATAGACGTTGCCTTCCTGATCGTACCAGGCTGGAATTCGGTGTCCCCACCAGATTTGTCGGGAAATACACCAGTCCTGAATATTGCGCATCCATTCAAAATAGGTGTTTTTCCAGTTATCCGGAACAAATTGAATGTCGCCATTTTCTACGGCTTCTATGGCCGGTTTTGCCAATGGTCCGACCTTGACATACCATTGATTTGTCAGAAAAGGTTCAATAATGCTGCCGGAGCGGTCACCGCGTGGCACCATCAATTTGTGATCCTTGGTTTTTTCCAGCAAGCCTTCGGCTTCAAGATCTGCAAGAATTTGTTTTCGCGCTTCCATGCGCTCCAGACCAATGTACTTTTCAGGAATCAGCTTCCCTTCATCTTCCTGATTTTCACGGATAGCAGCATCGACGGTAAAAACATTAATCAAGCCGCCATGAGGTTGGTCCTGGATTGCGGAAAGATCGCGGTGGCGTTGCCAGACTTCGTAGTCATTAAAATCATGGGCTGGGGTGATTTTCACACAACCGGTTCCAAATTCAGGATCGACATGCTCATCAGCCACAATTGGAATTTTGCGGCCGGTTAATGGTAGTTCCACAAATTCACCGAGCAGATGTTTATAGCGTTCGTCATCGGGGTGGATGGCAACGGCAGCGTCCCCTAACATAGTTTCGGGGCGAGTTGTTGCAACTAAAATATGGCCGGTTTTATTGGATAGTGGATAACGCATATACCACATATGACCATTTTCTTCTTCTGAAAGTACTTCCAGATCAGAAACGGCAGTATGTAGGACCGGGTCCCAGTTTACCAGACGCTTTCCACGGTAAATCAGTCCTTCTTCGTAGAGACTGATAAAAACCTCGTGGACAGCTTTAGACAAGCCTTCGTCCATGGTAAAGCGTTCTCTCGACCAGTCCAGTGAAGTGCCCATCCGGCGCAGTTGTTTGGTAATAGTTCCTCCGGACTCGGCTTTCCATTGCCAGGCTTTTTCTATGAATTTTTCCCGGCCATAATCATGCCGAGTTTTACCCTCGGCATTGATAATTCGCTCAACAACCATTTGCGTGGCAATACCGGCATGGTCAGTACCAACTTGCCAGAGGGTTTTTTCGCCCATCATTCGATGAAAACGGATCAAGGCATCCATGATGGTATCCTGAAAAGCATGGCCCATGTGTAGGCTACCAGTCACATTGGGGGGGGGGATCATAATGCAATAGGCGTTACCATTGCCTTCCTGAGGGGCAAAATAGCCTTTCTCTTCCCAGGTTTGGTACCAATTTTGTTCAATTGATTGGGGTGAATAGGTTTTTTCCATAGATAAGTTGCAGTATTTGAATTGTAGAAGCTACATTTTGTGGGTATTAATATTGAAGCCGGATTGCTGGTATTGTCGGTACCTTTTTCTACCGGCACTTTTGACGGTTTCGTCGTTATCTATAATTTCAAGGATGCGTTCTGAAAGTTCAGGGTTTTCAGGACACTGGCTGGATAAATTGACGATCGTTTGTTGCCAGTTTCCGGGGGCTGCAGTAGTACCGATCAACACTTTGTTAGTTTCATCCAGCGAATTTTCTGAAAATTCCTGATGGGGAACAAAACTTCCTGCCCGAAACGTCCACAACAGGCCATCCAGCTTTTTTTTCTGTATTTCGTTGTCTGTCAGCATATAGATTGTATGGCCAGCGCAATAAGCCTTTTCCGCAAGTTTACAGGCAAAATTTAATCTACCTTGTTCGGAATTGGAGGGCAGAATGTAGAAATTGACATCAGGCATTGGCACGGTCTATAAGAAACTGGGTTAACAAGGGTACAGGGCGACCGGTTGCACCTTTGTTATTTCCAGTTCGCCAGGCCGTTCCGGCGATATCCAGATGTGCCCAGCAAAAATTTTCAGCAAACCGGGCCAAAAAACAAGCAGCGGTGATGGTGCCCGCATCTTTGCCGCCAATATTCGCCATGTCGGCAAAGTTTGATTTAAGTTGTTCCTGATACTCTTCCCAGATTGGCAGGCGCCAAACGCTATCACAAGCAGTTTGGCTAGCTGAAAGGATGTCATTACATAACGCATCATCGTTGCCGAGCAAGCCGCTGGGATGCCTCCCTAATGCAACAATACAGGCACCGGTTAATGTGGCTAAATCAATGACCACCTCGGGATTGTATTTTTCAGCATAAGTCAGGGTGTCACATAAAATTAACCGGCCTTCGGCATCGGTATTAAGAATTTCAATGGTTTTCCCGGACATACTGGTGACGATGTCTCCGGGTTTGTTAGCATCGCCATCAGGCATGTTTTCTGAAGATGGAACCAAACCAATGATGTTTAGTGATAAATTCAGCATGGCGGCAGCTTGAAGCGCGCCCAATACACTGGCGCCGCCGCACATATCATATTTCATTTCATCCATTCCGGCTCCAGGCTTCAAGGAAATCCCTCCAGCATCAAAGGTGAGTCCTTTGCCGATCAGAACAACAGGTTTGTCATTTTTATTCCCACCTTGATAGTTAAGTTCTATGAGTTTGGCTGGTTGTTGGCTGCCACGACTGACGGACAGTAATGACCCCATGCCCAGCTTTTCCATATCTGTTTCTTCTAGAATTTTGCAGTTTAATTTTTCATGGCTGCACGCTAATTCTTGGGCCTGTTCCGCTAGATAGGTCGGTGTGCAAATATTTCCAGGAAGGTCTGCAAGTTGTTTGGCCCGTTTTACACCCTCGGCAATTGCTTGACCTCGAGCAATACCCAGTTTGAGCAGGGTATTGTTTTGTTCAGAATCAGCAAACTGGATGGTTTCTAAAGTGAGCTCAGGGTCTTTTTTACTTTTGCACTGTTGGAACTGATAACAATGATCGGCAAAAATTTCGATGGTTTGCCCGGTTTTCCAGGCGAAGTCGCTATCAGTGACGTTGATTTCTGTCAAGGCGGTGGTAATGGTTTTAATTTTAAAGTCTTTTAGTGTTTTTATTACAGACGCTAATACTTTACGAAAATTCTTTCTGGATAATGGTTCTTTTTTGCCAAGCCCAACCAATAAGATGCGTTCAATTTCGCTGTCAGGAATATAATTTATTGCCAGGGTATCCCCGGTTTCCCCAGTCATATCCCCTCGGTTGAGAAGACTTAGGATCAGTCCCGAAGTCTGGATGTTAATTTTTTCAGCGGATAGGCTGAGCCCCCGACCTTCAAATACTCCTAGAACAAGACACTCGGTTTTCAGTTTTTCTAAAGGTGTATTGTCAATTTTGTAATCCATAATTTTTCCGGTTTTTGATATGAGGGCGTTAGTCAGGAGTATGAGCGCTTATGAAATCTTAAAAGCAATAATTTTTGTGCAAAGTATATAATAGCTGATTTTTCAGCTTCTAAATTATACAACATAATGAATGTCATTGATGTTTGCGGCGTAGTTTTTTCCAGGGAGATAAGCTATGGCTAGCAGACGGTTCATCACAGTTTTGGATAAAATGATTCTTTCTGACCTGACCAAGACTGTTTTTTCAACCTTGTTGGTGATTGTAGTCATTATCGTTAGTCGTAGTTTTATAAAGGTTTTAGCTAAGGCAATTGAAGGCCAGATTTCAGGCCAGACTATCATCAATATTTTGGGTCTCAAAATTGTGGAGGCAGCGATAGAATTACTGCCGGTATCAGTCTTTGTCGGTATTATCATGGTGCTGGGCAGAATGTACCGGGACCAGGAAATGTCGGCGCTGGCATCTGCCGGAGCTGGAATAGGGGTTTTATACCGCGCGACATTTTTTTTCGCGATTCCGCTTGCATTCCTGACAACGGAACTTTCGTTGGTTACCGCTCCCTGGGCTCAGGCGACTATCCAAACCATGATGCATCGGGATATGCAGGCTGCAGATATCAGAATTATTGCTCCTGGCCGGTTTAGTGAGCATAAAAACGGCGAATTGGTTTTCTATGTCGAGGATATTGATAGTAAAGATGTCATGCATAATGTTTTTGTTCAGAGCAGGATCAAGGGGGAAGTAGGTGTGATCAATTCTGAAACAGCAATCTTTCAGGATTTACCTGGAGGGCGCTATATTGTGTTTGCAGATGGGGAACGTATCCAGGGAAAACCAGGGGGACTGAATTTTATAATAGAGAAATTTGATGAATATGCCGTCAGGCTAGATATCGAAGCTACATCAGTCAATCTGGATCGTGATGGAATTCCGACTGAAAGGTTATTAGCGACCCAGATACCTGTTGATATAGCAGAGGTTCAGCGAAGGCTGTCAATTCCTTTTGGGATCGCTATTCTTGCCGCCCTAGCTATTCCTTTATCGCAGGTTGCTCCTCGTGGTGGCGTGTACGGGAATATATTCACCGCATTGGTGATTTATTTTGCCTATTCTTATTTGCAGAAAATAAACCAAAATTTAGTAGCCGAAGAATCGATTCCCACATGGATGGGTTATGTTTGGATTTATTTTCTGATGCTGATTGTTATCACGGTTTTGTTGATTAGAGTTCACGGAAGAAAATGGGTGGTTTATCAATTAACAGGGAAAATACCGGCATGAGCGTTTTGTATCGATACATTATCAAGGAGGTGCTCAAAGGAGCATTGGTCGCGTTGCTGGTTTTAACGACACTGGTTTGTTTATTCACCTTAAAAGATCAAATGGGTGATGTCGGAAAAGGAAGTTATGACATGAATCACGTATTTATGTATTTAGGTTTGTTGACGCCACTTTACATTTATGAACTCATGCCTTCGGCGGCTTTGTTAGGAAGTCTTTTTATCCTGGGAAATATGGCCAATAACAGAGAAGTTATAGCTATGAGGGTCTCGGGGTTTTCTGTTTTGGATATTCTAAAAGCAGTTTGGTTGGCTGGTATTTTTTTAGCATTAATTGCTGTAGCGATTGGCGAATTTATTGCGCCCGAGGCAGAAAAGCAGGCCCGGATGATGAAAGACGAAGCCAAAAATGAAAACATGATTATGAGTACGCTTTATGGATTATGGCTTAGAGACGGCAATACATTTGTGAATGTGGCTCAGATAACAGACCAAGGATTGGTCAGTGATCTAACTATATACAAGTATGATGAAAACCGGAAATTACGTTTTGTAAAACATGCTCAACAAGCCATTTATTTGGAAGATGAGAAAAAGTGGGTTCTACAAAATATCAAACAGACAGAAATTACCCCGAATCAGGTCATTGCTACAGAAAAAGAAATGGAGGACTGGACCTCCCGAATTGACCCAAATTTAATGAATATTGTGGTGATCAAACCAGATAATATGTCTTTAAAAGATTTATCCAGTTATATCAACTTTTTGAAGGCCAATAATCAGCAGTCAGAAAAATATGAATTGGCATTCTGGAGAAGAATTGTTAAGCCAATAGTAACTTTTGTAATGTTACTGGTTTCGGTGCCCTTTGTGATTGGTGTTACAAGAGGTGTGAGTCTTGGAGCGCGAATGATGGCCGGCGCATTGCTGGGAATGGGGTTCAATATTATAGATAAAATGACAGGTAATCTCGCTTTGGCTTATGATCTAAATCCAATGATTATGGCAGCATTACCTAGTTCAGTTGTATTGATGGTTGCTTCGTTGGCAGTGATTCGTTTGCGTTAGTGTTTATTTAAATTTACCGATTACTCGCAAGCTTTTCCAATTTATTGGAGCGACAAATGCTGTAAGAAACTGAATCAACAATAGCTATAAATGGTATTGTTTTTTTGTGGAGGCGGCTTCAGTCGCGAAAGGGTAGCGTAATCAGGTGAATTTTTATCATTCGAATACCTTTGCTTAGCTTTCAATGTACAGGAATGAGTTGTCATGTACAGAGATGATGTGAAGAAGTATCGAAATTCTTAACCCATCTTCGCAGCATTTCCTATCCTAAGTCATGATTATGCCTTTAGCTCCCGTATGATATAGTACGGAGACTATGAGAAACCGCATTAAAAAGCCCTATCAAAATATGGTCTTGATTGATTTCTACGAGCGCTTTCCAGATGAGCAGGCGTGCTG
>JALXCS010000266.1:0-3822 GCA_026990815.1 Methylomonas sp.
CGAAAGGGCAAAAGAGTTTAATTAAGATTTCAATGGGACTAGCTCAACCGAACCGAGTGCTAATCCTCGATGAGCCCCTCGAAGGCATTGACCCACCAAAACGAACGGAAGTCTTAAAACGTATGCGTGCCCATACGACAAAGGATACCATAGTTCTCATCTCTTCACACCTCGTTCACGATATTGAATCAGCACTTGACAGCGTGGTGTTTTTAAATGACGGTCGACTGAGCACACATCAACCCCTGAATGATGTTTTGGCTACACATGGATCGCTGATGAATGCTTTTGGAGAGCACACAGAATGAGTGTACTCGTGCCTTTGATGTGGAAGGACCTCCGAGCTAACAAAACTACATTCACGATATTGATTGCCGGGGCTTTAATAATCCAAGTTATGGCATATGTGAGTAGTGGGCTAGCTGGATTTCTTGCCGTCATTGGCTTTATTCCAGCCTTTCAACTTCCTGCAAATATCGCGCGACAACTAAAATCAGATAGGCAAGGGCATCAATTTTTTCTTGTAATTCGGCTTGCTCGGCCAGTAATTTGTCAAAATCCGCATCAGGTTCTGCAAAAGCATTATTGACTTCATCAAAACGTTTTAGAATGGCTTTGATTTCGGCAACACCATCTTCAACATTGCCTCTAACATTTTTATCAGGATCTAATTCTGGTTCCTGAGCTAAGTATCCAATGTTAATTCCAGGTTGAGGTCTGGCTTCGCCTTCAATTTCGGTATCAATGCCGGCCATAATCCTTAGCAAAGAAGACTTTCCTGATCCATTTAAACCAAGAACTCCAATTTTTGCGCCTGGAAAAAAAGATAAAGAAATGTCTTTAAGAATAAAGTTTTTGGGAGGCACAATTTTGCCAACCCGGTTCATTGTATAGATGTATTGAGCCATTATTTCCTGGTAATTAATCTGCAAAATAGCCAAAGGATTATAAACCTTTGGTGTCACCGTTTTCCAGATGATTTAATTGATGATTATATTTTTCGGGATTTTAGTTTTGCAAATGCCAGCAAGGCAGTGAATAAAAACCAGAATGCAGATGGAAGTGGTACAGGATTGGTTTTGTTTGAGTTAAAATCAATTAATAATTTAAAATTACTCGCTGGCAGATTAAAGTTTAGCCATTCAAAATCGATTAACAGCACACCTGCTCCCATGCCCTGGGCAAAATCAATCCACAGTTCATGATTGTTAGCACCGCTATTTTGAGCAGCGATAAAAGCACTGTTATTTTCTCTGGTTAAGAACTGCAGATTCAGGTCGGTTGCATATACCGGCGCATCAATTAGATTAATATCCGGTTTTTCCCAGCGAAGGCGAAGATCAGTCAGATAAGTGCCCGTTAAATTCCAAAGTGTAATAGCGAAATCTTCATCTGTTTTTCCAGTTTGCCAGGAGCCATTTAAGTCAATCCAAATAGGAGATATGTCACGAATTTGTATATCGAGGTAAGTGAGTCCATCTTCGCCATCATCATAAAACCAATTGTTTGAATCTGCATCAAATCCAGTAACGATGGAGGCATTAGTAACGCTAGTGATTAAAAAGAAAAAAATTACGGCCAGGAATTGTAAAAAGCTGAACAGAAAAAAATCATTTTTTTTGTTGTTTTGTTTTTGAGTGATTTTTATTACGCTACGGGGGAAAGTCAATGTACCAGCTTCGCAATTAACTATTTTCCACTCGTACTTTTGAGGTGATTCCACATTGCGTAATAGAATTTTACATGGCATCGCTTTTCACCGATTCTTTAAGCCAGACTTAACTCAGGTTAATTTTGTGTTTATCCATCAAACGATAAAGTGTCGCCCTGGTCACTCCCAAGACTTGAGCAGCTTTGGTGATTTTTTTGTTGGTCCTTCTCAGAGTAAACTGAATAAGATGTTTTTCAGTTTCTCGGCGCGCTTCATCTAGTGTTTGAATATGGGGTCTGACGGTTCGCCTGTCCAGACCTAAATCTTCCGGTGTGATTAATTTGTTGTCAGTCATGGTAATTGCGCGGTGTACCCGGTTTTTTAGTTCTCGCACATTCCCTGGCCATTTATACGCAAGCATGGCGCCAACAGATTCTTCGTTAAATCCTTCAGCAATAGATCGATTATTTTTTGTGTATTCTTCAAGAAAGTGTTGTGCCAAAGGCATTATTTCATCATATCGCTCACTTAAAGTAGGCACTGATAAAGGCAAAACATTGAGTCGGTGATACAAATCTTCCCTGAAAGTACCTCTTTCAATGGCTAGTTCAAGGTTTACATGAGTGGCAGCAATAATACGAATATCGACAGAAATTTGTTCTGTTCCACCCAGGCGAACAAAGGTTCTTTCCTGTAAAAAGCGTAACAGAGTCGCTTGTAGTTCTAAAGGTAAATCTCCAATTTCATCAAGAAATAAGGTGCCTTTATGAGCCTGTTCAACTTGACCAATTCTTCGTTGATGGGCGCCGGTAAAAGCCCCTTTTTCATGCCCGAAAAGTTCAGATTGGATTAGTTGCGCGGGGAGAGCCCCGCAATTGACGGCAATAAAAGGATGATTTTTTCGATCTGATTGCCTATGAATGGCATTGGCGGCAACTTCTTTTCCTGTGCCGGTTTCGCCTGTAATCAAAACTGAAGAAGAAGACCTGGCAACTTTCTCAATATCACGGGCTAGTTTTAAGCTTGCTTTATTGCTAGTACGGCTGATTTTGCAGATTGGATTTTTACTCCTCGCGGGAATTGTTTCGATAGGAAATGTAATATCTTTGCCGGAGTAATGATTTTCTACAGAAATTGTCTTCATATAAAGTTTCTTTTTAGCCTTGGAAGTTAATGCACTAAAATATAGCTCATTGGAACCCTTTTTTTCGGATATACTCTTTGTACTTTATTTGTAAGGCCATTCTAAGGCGTGAGAGGGTGGTGAACAACTGTACCATCGTACAGTTTTGATGAGCTTTATTTCCTTGGTGGTTTAAATTGTTACCAATAATGTTTTTGCGGCACAGGGATGTGCGGTAAGAAAATCAGACTTGAATTTTAACCTGAATTTGTGATTTCAATGCGGAAAACAGGGGGCAAGATATTGGTTTTACAGTGGCTTTAAAAAAAATTTTAGCTTCACCGGTTGGTTAAGCAGATATTTTTAAGTGCTGTCGCATCAATGGCTTGTGTGCTGTATCTCGGTAAAATTACGGGTTCAGGCTTAATTTAAAGTCTACTTAGCAAGTATAACTTATTGATATTATTATAATATAAGGTGAGCTTATGGTATAACAGTGCACGAAAAACAAGCCAATCTAACCAAAAACCGTGCACCTATGATCCGATATTGCAGCTCCAAACAACTCACCATTCCTGGATTTGACTGGCCCTTTCAAACGGATCTGGATGAAAACAATCGCTGGGTTAAAATGAGCCGGTGCATTCCCTGGGATGAACTGGCAGAAAGCTATTATCAAGGATTCTCGAGCCAAACCGGTCGCCCTGCAAAGGATCCCGATTAGTGATCGGTGCCGTGATTATCAAACACAAACTCGGTCTTTCAGATGCAGAGACCGTGCAGCAGATCCAGGAAAACCCCTATATGCAATACTTCGTTGGTTTGTCAGGATACCAAAAAGAGGTGCCGTTTGCCGCTTCTTTATTTGTCGACATTCGAAAGCGCATGGGAGAGTCCGTATTTGAGGGTTTCCATCAGGCGATTATTGACGTGCAGGCTGAAAAAGAAGAAAAAACCAAGCCAGAATCAGACGATCAGGAAACACCACAAAACCCGTCGGAAGAACAATCTGATGAACGTGAGTCCCTGGTTTCAGAAGGGACAGATG
>JALXCS010000266.1:3832-4428 GCA_026990815.1 Methylomonas sp.
TCGATAAACTTTATCCTCACACCGGCCTGATAAAGAAACCCCGTACCCATCGTAAGAAAGCACGTAAGGCGTTTCTGGCCATCGTCAAGCAAAGACGCCCTGGCAGGAAAAAAATACGACGCGGCATCAAACAACAGTTGCAGTACCTTCGTCGTAATCTAGGCCACATAGAACTGTAGTGGTCAAGTAAATTTGAACCCTTTAATGAGCACAAAATTGATTTTCTGTTTCATCAGGTGACAACAAATACTGATTATAACTATGGCCTCTGACTGTATTGTAATGGCTCAGAATATAATGAATGATATCGCTCGCCGCTTCCGTAAAAGACCGATAGCATTCCTTAGGCATCCATTCAGTCTTGAAGCTCCTGAAAAATCGTTCCATGGGGAGGGCGTTCAAAATTCTGTGTCAATAAACCCGCTCTATGTTAATTAAAGGATGAAATCATCGGCGACAAAGAAACAACCCTTTTTATTCAACACAGAGCCGATAAACCTATCAAATACCCAATGCCTCGTCCAGTCTTCCTTCAAAATAGATCGCAAATTGTGACAAAGCCTGCGACCAATTGGGAACCGGCTGGGTCCACTTCT
>JALXCS010000267.1 GCA_026990815.1 Methylomonas sp.
TTGACCGCTGGCAGGGTCTTTAATGCCAATAACGGCGCATTGCACAACGCGGGGATGGCTGTTGATAACCTGCTCGATTTCCGCCGGTTCAACCCGAAAGCCAGAACATTTCATCATTCTGTCCAGACGGCCGTGATAGCAATATTCGCCTTCGGGGTTGATCGTGACTTTATCTCCTGTTGGATAAAAATCTTCTGAATTTTGCTTTGTACTTAATTGCCCTTGCTGCCAGTAACCTGAAAAATTGGTTTTACTTTTGACTAGCAGCTCGTTTGAATCCGGATCGATTTTTAATTCTGCTCCACAAGCGGGATTGCCGATTGGAATGGCTTGTTCTGGAATAAGTCGTGTTTTGTCAACAGGCCAGTAGCAGCAAACGTTGGTTTCAGTGGGGCCGTAGAGATTATAAAAATCAATTTCGGGGAGTAATTGTACCAGTTTGATTAACTGGGGCGTTGGAAACACTTCGCCTGCAAACAGGATGGTTTTAAGATGTGGTAACCGGATTGTTTCCAATGCGCCTTTTAGTGCGATAAATTGCAAAATGGAAGGCACGGTGTACCAGGCACTGATTTCATTTTCCTGGAGCCACATAGTCAGTTTGCTAGGGGAGATTGTAAGTTTTTGTGGCACAAAATGAACGCTGGCGCCTTGATTGAGGCTGGTAAAAAGATCGAAGGTGGAAAGGTCAAAATAAAACGGCGCCAGGCTGGCGATTTTATCTTGCGGCGAAATTTTAAAAGTGTCTGCCATCCAATCGACAAATTGTAAAATGGCACGATGGCTTAAAGCCACTCCTTTGGGTTTTCCGGTTGTGCCGGAAGTATAAAGGATGGCGGCAAGTGTTTCCGGTTCGAGTTTTTTAGCGGGTTTAACAAGGGAGGCGGCCGGTAAATCGTTAAAATCAAGCCATTGCTGGTTTTCATCCAGCCAGTCTGGTTTTTTACCAATACCAATAACAAAACACACATCCGCATTCTTGATGATAAATTCAAGCCGGGCAGGTGGGTTATTAATATCCAGCGGCACATAACAAAAACCACCATGCAAACAGGCCAGAATCACGGTTGCCGCATCAATGCCGCGTTCCATTAAAATGGCTATTCGCTGATTGCCTTGCACCTGTTGGGATAAAAAATTGCTGATAGTCGTTGTTTTATCAGCGAGTTTGGCGTATTTCAGGCTGGTTTGATCTTGTCTGAAAGCAATCTGTTCAGACTGGTTTTTGCTTTGGTTGATGAATCCGGAAATCAGATTAGTCATTTGACTGAAAATAGGCTTTGGTATTGGAATGGACTTCAGGATGTTTCAGTAATTTTGGTATGGAAAGCCAGATTATCTCTGAATGCTGGTCATCAGCAGCAATTTCAGGGGTCTCGTCCAGCAAAAAGTGATGCCCCAAAGCGACATAATGAGTGTTAATGCCAGGCTGGTTTAAGTAATTATCTTCGTAGATGTGATCGTAGGCACCAAGTAAACGGCCTTTTTTCTGGTTCAGCGTTAAACCCAGTTCGGCTTGGGAAACCCGAATAATCGCCTGGGCAATGGTTTCATTTTTTTTGATTCTACCGCCGGGCACAAACCAAAATCCTTGTGCAGGGCGATTCAGACGTTTACCTAGTAATATTTCATTCTTATTATTTTGAATAACGAGATCGACTGAAACCAATGGTGTTGAATCAATAATGTCAATGAATTCGATTGTCATATTTCGGTGTGTGCAGGGATTAATCCCAGGTAATTAACAAACGGTAAAATCCTTATCAAAAAACAGCAACGGTAATTGGTTTTCAATTAGAAGCGGCCAATAGTTCTTCCAAATAATAGTCATGTAACTGGTTAATCCAGTCACGGGTTAACTGAGGCTCGATAAAATTATAAGTAAGTGACAATTGCCCCTGAAATTGACAGCTCAACAAAGCCAATGCCGGTGGAGTGGAAACCTGACATAAATGAAACAATCCCTCAATGTCAGCATTAAAAAACTGTTGGCCTTTAAAATCCATTTGTCCAATATCGGAAAACCAGAATGAAGTGCGCTCGGTTCCGGTTTTATAGGATTGTCGTAGAGTTTTTCCGTATTTCTCTAGAGATAGCCAGCTTCCAGCCCACATCAATGGCAAAAAGGCATAATCCATTTTTTTTCTGATGACATTGGCGTTTTGTTGTTTTAAATGTTGAAATAATTGGCTTCTATTCTGTACTTGTTCGCGTGTTGCCTGACTAAAAAGCGCACAAACATGATTGCCCAAAACAGGTGTGAGTACTTTGCTTTTTCTAAGATTAAAAGCATAGGGAACGCAATACGCTTCACCCGGAAACTCAGGATTGATTTTTTCCAGAGCGCGCATCAGGCAGCCCTGATAATAAAGATTGGCGCCGGTCAAGCCGGCTTGTTTTCTGGCAATTTTACCGATTTGTGTGGTTTGTTGTTCTGATGACCTGAAAATTTCATAACGCAAATTTTCAGGTTTTTGCTGGAGTTGTTGCTGGTCGAGCGGGATAATGCTTTGGTATTGGTCAATGGTTTCGATATGTTTTTTTGCCTTCAGAAATAAAGCGATTTTTTGCCACCATTTGTATTTATCCAGTTGTTGATTGACAAGCGGTTTGCCGGAATCCAGGGTAAATTTTTTTAATTGCCCCGGGTTTTCCGCCATCAAGAATTTCAGAATCAGTTCCGCACCACGGGCATCGCAAAAAGGGTGTATCCAACGCAACAGGAAAATGGATTGATTTACGCCTTCCAGCAGATGAAATTCAATGGGTGATTGTTGCTCCCTAGGTTCATTGTGATTGATGATTTTTTCAATGGTTTGTTGAAAAAACTTGGTTTGATTCTCTCCGGCAGAGCATGGGTGCTGGAAAAAAACCTGTCGTTGTTGTTCTCGTTGGCACCAGTAAAATCGCCTGCCTCGCTGTTGCAAACTGGCTTGAGCAACGGGGAAATTTTCTAGAAAAATATTGATTCTGTCTTGTAATTCATCAACATCTGGCTTGTTGGAAAGTTCCAGGGCAAATCCACATAGACTACCAGGCATACCTTCTTTACGAATTTCCTCATCCATTGCTAGGGTGAAACTATCAGCAGGATTTAACGGCTGTAAAATTCCTTGTTTTTTATCCGCCATTAGTTTTTATGTTTTTTGATCCAGTTATCGAGTGCATTGAATGAGCCAATGTTATCCGGCTCAATTTCAGTGTCCGGCAAAGTTACGCCAAATTCATCTTCAATAAACATGATGAGCCGCATGATGCCCATGCTGTCCATGCCAGCCTCAAGTAAATCATCGTCATTACCAAACTGGTCGGGTGATTCAACAAAAATCAGTTCCTGAAAAATAAAATCCCGCAGTCTCGGGATGGCTGAAAATTCTTGCATGATTGATATTGCACACTCGTATTCAAAGGGAGGATACTATAGCTTGAGGTTAACATTTAGTCTAATGATTCAAATTCAAAGTATGAATGATGCACGTCTGATCGAAATAGAAACAAAACTGGCATATCAGGAAGATGCCTTGCAACAACTGAATAATGTGGTGTATTCGCAGCAAAAACAAATTGATTATCTGGAGGCGCTTTGCAAACAGTTGATTGAGCGGGTCAAGGAATTATCAGAACAAAAACCGGATGGTGCCAGTTTGACAGAAAAACCACCGCATTATTAAGCAATGGCAAAAATAGGCATTCAAACCTGGGGATCGAATGGGGATGTGAGGCCGCTTTTGGCTTTGGCAGATGGTTTGCAGCAAGCCGGGCATCAGGTCACGATGGTGGTCAGCAGCATTGATGATCGGGATTATTCGGAGATTTGTCAGCGTTTGAATATCGAATATCGACAAATTCCAAGGCAAATGGATTTTGATTTGCCGGCATTTGCTGAGCGAACTTATAAAATGAATACCATTCAGTGGTTGATTGCTCTGCTGGAATCGGCATTTTTTCCCCATGAACAAGAAATGTATCAGGCAGCACAGCAACTTGCCAGCGAAAATGATTTGCTGATCGCACACCATTTTCTGTATCCATTAAAAATTGCGGCAATCAAACAGGGCAAGCCTTATGTCAGTGTCACCTACTGTCATGGCGCGATTCCAACCAAAACCAGTCCGCCATTTCAATTTCCCAATCTCGGCGCTTTTTTGAATAAACAACAATGGAAGCTGCTCGATTACACGTTCGACTGGGCGCTAAAAAAACCTTTGAGCAAACTGTGGTTACGAGAGCTGCCTGGTTTTAAGCATGTCTATCAGGATTTATTAACCTCGGATTTATTGAATCTGGTGGCGGTTGATCCGGTGTTATGTCCTGAAAAGAAAGAATTTGTGCCTATTCATCAAGTGTGTGGTTTTTTAAACCTGCCAGATTATGCGGAAGACTGGATCATGACGAATAGCTTGCAGGATTTTATTAAAGCTGGTCAGCCGCCTGTTTATATGACATTTGGCAGCTTGCAGCAGGCTGTTCCTGACTGGAGTATGGAGTTGTTTATTTCAGCTGTCAGAAAAGCAGGGTGCAGGGCAATTATTCAAACCAGTTCGAAACAATATCCTGCTGATTCACAATTGGAGAATATCTATTTTATCGGCAAACACCCGCATCAACCGTTATTCAAGCAATGCGCTGCAGTTGTGCATCACGGCGGTGCAGGAACGACTCAGGCGGCTTCAAGAAGCGGTTGTCCTTCGATTGTAGTCCCTTTTATGGATGAACAATTATTTTGGGGATGTCAGTTGCAGAAAATTGGTTTGGCAGGTAGGCCTCTGGCTTCACGAAAAGCAAATCCGGCAAATCTTGCTGAACGAATCTCAGCTATTTTATCCACTGAATCATTCAAACAGGCTGCCGAATCTGTCGCCAGACAAATGCAAAGTCATGACGGTGTCAATGAAGCAGTCAAGCTAATTTCTGAGTTTGGGGTTGAATCTGTAAACTAAAAAGTGGCGCATGAGATGGTCATGTGCTAGTATTGTGTTATCATAATTTAAAGGCGGAAAATATGAGTGCTACTGCGACCAAAATTCGAAAGCCTATCATGATGGCGCCTTCACAAATCAGACTGGTTGAAAACTTGTCGAAAAAAGCCAGTGAGGAAGAAAAGCGCAATGTCTCTTTTGCTGAAATCGTGCGGCGAGCCGTTGATGCTTATGAGCTGTCCGGTAATGACGATGAAGAATTGCTCAATTCATTGCTTGATGAAATCATTCATACCACCGAGGAAACAGTTCGCCAGGTCAGGCAACTCAATCAAAAACTGGACCAAAATGAGCGTAGCAGATAAATTATTAAAGGCCATGACAGGGATGATGGAATTAAATGCCGAAGTCAGAAACCTGGTTAAGCGTGTCGATAAAATGGACGATCAAATGAGAGATTCATTGGAGCGAATTGTGCGGCTGGAGACTTTTGTTGAAATTGCAGAAAAGCAACGCAAAATAAAGTAGATATTACCTTGCGCGCGCCTTAATCGGATTGAATTATTTTTTAACGCACTTTATCAAAGGCCATATCGCTGAATTCTGTCTATTATCTTTTTTGAAATGGCCTTGATTCCACGCTGAGTTACTTTTTTATGATTACCTTTTAATTCAATATCAAAATGGGAAACCAGATTCTTGTTTTTTACATTCACGACATTAACCATAAGGTATGAAAATAAGAAGCTCGGTTTACTATGTTGTCCAACAATGATCCATTCAGCGCCGTATTTTTTTCCAAGAGATGCGGCAATATCATGAAATTTGTAAAGATACCCAAGGCCACCGTTTTCATATGCATAATCTTTTATGCTTATCTGAATGATTTTGTAATGACCAAGATTCTTAATGGCACTTTCGAGTAATGGCTTGAATGATGCGGTACGGATAATTTCGTCCGGGGTATTTGGAAGCGAAGTAATGTCTTTCAATTCAAAATCAAGAATAGCAATTTTCGTGATCGGGGTTGCCGAAATGTTAAACGCGATGCAAATTAATAAAGATGCTGCGTAAATCCTCAAATTTTGTCGCTTCATTTTGCCACCTTTCTTTCAGTCTTAAGAGGTTTATTCGTTTTCCAATCCAGCAAAAAGCATTTACCAAATATCATTTTTTTTCTACAACCAACGGTATTTTTCCAATTTTTGCCTGCCATTTTCTCGGTGCTGTATTATGTATAGATTCACCGCAACTATCGACGGCAACAGTTACTGGCATATCTTCAATAAGAAATTCATGAATGGCTTCCATACCTAAATCTTCAAATGCCACTTTACGCGCTTTTCGAATGGCCTTTGAAACCAGATAAGCTGCGCCGCCAATGGCAATCAGATAAACGGCTTTATGTTTTTTGATGGCAGCGATGGCCTTGGGTCCTCTTTCCGCTTTGCCGATCATGCCAAGTAGACCGGTTTTTTCCAGGATCACATCGGTAAATTTATCCATTCGGGTAGCAGTGGTGGGTCCGGCAGGACCGACAACTTCATCGCGAACCGGATCAACAGGACCGACGTAATAAATAAATTTATTGGTGAAATCAACACCTTCCGGCAAATTTTCTCCACGTTCAAATGCTTCAACAATACGCTTATGTGCGGCATCCCGGCCAGTGAGCAATGTCCCGGAGAGCAGTAGGGTTTCGCCGGGTCGCCATTGGGCTATTTCTTCTCGGGTGACAGTATCCAGATTTACGCGTTTTGCTGTTACACCGACATCCCAATCAATTTTTGGCCAATCAGATAATTTAGGTGTAGGAAATTCAGCGACTCCTGTACCATCCAAGGTAAAGTGAATGTGCCGGGTTGCTGCGCAGTTTGGAATCATTGCAACGGGTTTATTGGCGGCATGAGTTGGGTAATCCAGAATTTTGATATCCAGAACTGTGGTTAACCCGCCCAGTCCTTGTGCGCCAATACCAAGAGCGTTGACTTTTTCATACAGTTCCAAACGTAATTCTTCAACAGTATTGTTAGGGCCGCGAGCAATAAGTTCCTGAATATCAATAGACCCCATGCAAGCTTGTTTGGCTAAAATCATCGCTTTTTCAGCTGTACCACCGATGCCAATTCCCAAAATTCCTGGTGGACACCAGCCAGCGCCCATGGTCGGGACGGTTTTCAAGATCCAATCAACGATGTTATCTGATGGATTGAGCATTACAAATTTAGTTTTAGCTTCCGACCCTCCTCCCTTGGCAGCAATTTCAATATCAACAGTATTTCCCGGGACCACTTCCATATGAATAACTGCCGGAGTATTATCGCCAGTGTTGAGTCGTTTGCCAGCAGGATCAGAAACAATCGAGGCACGCAAAATATTATCCGGATCAGTATAAGCCCTTCTAACCCCTTCGTTAACCATATCTTCGATACTGGTATTGGGTTGAACTTGCCAGTTTATTTCCAAGCCTATTTTTATAAACACAGTGACAATTCCGGTGTCCTGGCAAATGGGGCGTTTTCCTTCGGCGCACATTCTTGAATTAATCAGGATTTGGGCAATGGCATCCTTGGCTGCCTGGCTCTCTTCTTTAAGATAAGCTGCGTGTAAAGCCTTAATGAAATCCGGCGGATGGTAATAAGAAATATATTGCAGTGCATCGGTGATACTCTGGATAAAATCGTCCTGCTGAATCGTAGTCATAAAAAGTCCTGTATGATTTTGGTAAATAAAAACCAGCTTTTGGCTATATTAAGTAAAATTTCTTGTGTTTTCTACTTTCTTTCTTGCGCTAATCTGGTATCTTGTACCGGTTTAGTTGGACGGTTATAGCAATAAGACAAAATGAAAATGATAAAGTTTATCGATGGTTTCAAATTCGCTAGTTATTTTGGCTTATTAAGTTGAAAAATTTATTGCTACTTACTTATAAAAAACCAAGTTTAAACAAGAAATATTGATGCAGGAATGAAATGATCATTATCAATACTGATATTATTTCAACCAGGTTTCTAAGAGTTTCACATAATCCATAGAGTAATCAATGAATATGAATTTAATTTCGACCAGTATTTTGCAGGAAGATATTGATCCTGTAGAAACCCAGGAATGGCTCGAATCATTGCAGGCCGTTCTGAAACAGGAAGGCAGAGAGCGGGCGCAGTTTTTGATTGAAAGACTGGTCGATCTGGCAAGACAATCAGGTTCTAATATTCCATTTAGTGCCAATACCCCTTATATCAATACCATACCGGTTGAAATGCAACCAAAATTTCCCGGCAACACCACCTATGAGCGAAAAATTCGTTCTTATGTACGCTGGAATGCAATGGTAATGGTTTTAAAAGCTAACCAGAATACCAATGTTGGCGGTCATATTGCCAGTTTTGCTTCAGTTGCCACTTTATACGACGTTGGCCATAATCATTTTTGGCATGGTACTTCCGAGCAGCATGGCGGCGACATGATTTTTTTCCAAGGCCATTCATCGCCAGGGAATTATGCAAGGGCTTTTTTGTTGGGTCGTTTGACTGAAGAACAAATGGATAATTTTCGACAGGAAGTTGATGGGAACGGCCTGTCTTCCTATCCACACCCCTGGTTGATGCCCGATTTTTGGCAGTTTCCAACTGTTTCCATGGGGCTTGGCCCGATTATGGCGATTTACCAGGCTCGTTTTATGCGCTATATGCAGAGTCGGGGGCTTGCCGATACAGATAGCCGCAAAGTATGGGCATTTCTTGGAGATGGTGAAACGGATGAGCCGGAAACGCTCGGTGCAATTGATATGGCGGGCAGGGAAAAGCTCGATAATTTGATTTTCGTTGTTAATTGTAATCTACAACGTTTGGATGGTCCTGTTCGTGGTAATGGTAAAATTATTCAGGAACTGGAGGGAAGTTTTCGTGGCGCCGGTTGGAATGTAATAAAAGTCATTTGGGGAAGGCGTTGGGATCCGCTTTTGGCAAGAGATAAGGAAGGCCTGCTGGTAAAACGCATGATGGAATGCGTAGATGGCGAATATCAAGATTTTAAATCCAAAGACGGGGCTTATGTCAGAGAACATTTTTTTAACACCCCTGAATTGAAAAAACTTGTTGAAGATATGACTGACCGAGATATCTGGGAACTTAATCGGGGTGGTCACGATCCGATCAAGGTTTTCGCAGCCTATCAAAGAGCGGCTAATCATAAAGGCCAGCCCACTATTATTTTGGCTAAAACAGTCAAAGGTTATGGTATGGGGGAGTCTGGTGAAGCACAAAATACTTCGCATCAGCAAAAAAAAATGAGTCTGGAATCACTGCGTCGTTTCAGAGACAAATATGAATTGCCGGTCAGTGATGACGAGTTGATCAAACTTCCTTATCTAAAGCTTCCTGAAGATTCAAAGGAATTAAAATACATGCAGCAACGCCGGGTGGAACTGGATGGATATTTGCCCTCCAGAAGAACCAAGGCAGATCCGTTGAAAATTCCAGCCTTGAAAAGTTTTAAATCAGTTCTCGAAGGTAGTCGTAAAGGCCATGAAATTTCAACAACCATGGCATTCGTCAAGATTTTAAATATTCTGGTTAAAGACAAGAACATTGGCAAACATATTGTGCCAATCGTCCCTGATGAGTCACGGACTTTTGGTATGGAAGGCATGTTTCGGCAACTCGGGATTTGGTCGCAGGTTGGACAGCTATATACGCCACAAGATGCCGAACAACTAATGTTTTATAAGGAAGATAAAAGTGGTCAGGTTATTCAGGAAGGGATCAATGAAGCGGGTGGTTTGTGCGACTGGATAGCTGCTGGGACGGCTTATTCAACGCACGGCGTACAAATGATTCCATTTTTTATCTATTATTCCATGTTTGGTTTTCAGCGCGTAGCAGATTTGATCTGGGCAGCTGCTGATCAGCGTACCCGTGGATTTTTACTTGGAGGTACGGCAGGTAGAACTACCTTGAACGGAGAAGGTTTGCAACATGAGGATGGCCATAGCCATTTAATGTCAGCTACCGTGCCAAACTGTATTTCTTATGATCCCACTTTTGCTTATGAATTAGCCGTCATCATTCAAGATGGTATGCGCCGAATGTATGTGGATCAGGAAGATGTTTTTTACTACATCACAGTTATGAATGAAAACTATGAACATCCGGCTATCCCGGAAAATGTTGAGCTTGATATCATTAAAGGCATG
The DNA here is from genome assembly GCA_026990815.1 of Methylomonas sp. Classification (GTDB taxonomy): domain Bacteria; phylum Pseudomonadota; class Gammaproteobacteria; order Methylococcales; family Methylomonadaceae; genus JALSJK01. The sequence continues at coordinate 10,114 of JALXCS010000267.1, forward strand.
TATCTGTTTAAGCCCGGTTATGATCGTGATTTTCCTCGGGTCCAACTATTAGGGTCAGGAGTAATTTTCAGGGAAGCCATTGCTGCTGCTGAATTATTACGTGATGACTGGGGAGTTGAATCTGATTTGTGGAGTTGCCCAAGTTTTACAGAACTGGCTCGAGATGGCTATGAATGTGAACGTTTTAATCGTTTACATCCAACCGATGTGCCATTGCAACCGCATGTGACAAAATGTTTGGCTGATGCTAAAGGACCGGTAATCGCTGCAACTGATTATATGCGTGTATTTGCCGATCAAATTCGTCCCTATATTTCTGCGCCATATACGGTTTTGGGAACAGATGGTTTTGGGCGTTCTGATACCCGTGAGAAATTACGCAAATTCTTTGAGGTTGACAAGTATCATATTGTCATTGCCGCTTTGAAAAGCCTGTCAGATATTGATGAGTTTGATCCAGCTAAAATTGATGTTGCCATAGCAAAATATGGTATTGACCCCAGTAAAACCGCTCCCTGGTTAATCTAGAAAACTAAGGATAACAATGAGTTTAATTGAATTAAAAGTTCCGGATATTGGTAGTGATGATGAAGTTGAAGTTGCTGAAGTGCTTATTCAACCGGGTGATGTTGTTGAATTAGAACAAACTTTATTGACACTGGAATCTGATAAAGCTGCAATGGATTTACCTTCTAGTGTGGCTGGAACCATTCAGGAAGTTAAAGTAAAGGTAGGGGATAAAATTTCCGAAGGGACTGTGGTTGCTACCATTAATGCTGTAGAAGAAAAAATCACCGAGCCGACCAGTAAAGAAGTACCTATTGAAACACAACAAGAGTCAGCACCGCAGGCTGTTGAACAGAAACCTGAGCCAGAACCAAAGACGACTGTATCCGAACCGGTTCCTGAAATTTCTATTTCAGGCTTGGCCCATGCTTCACCTGCAGTTAGAAAATTCGCCAGAGAATTGGGGGTTGATCTTGGTCAAATAGGAAGCGGTAGTGGCAAGAAAGGGCGGATCACCAAGGATGATATAAAAAAATTCGTTAAACAGCTATTAGTCTCTGGTTCAACAACTGGCGGATCGGGCATACCTAGACTTCCAGAGGTAGATTTTTCCAAATTTGGTGAAATTGAAGAGCAATCACTGAATAAAATAAAACGTTTGACAGGGAAAAACCTGAGTGCAGTTTGGTTAAATTTACCCATGGTGACGCAGCATGATGAAGCTGATATTACCGAAATGGAAGCCTTCAGAAAGACTCTGAATGCAGAACAGGCAAAGCTGGAAGACGGCGTAAAAATTACGCCTTTGGTGTTTATTATCAAGTCATTGGTTGCTGCGATGAAGCAATATCCGCAATTCAATTCTTCATTATCTGCCGATGGTGAAAAGGTCATCTATAAAAAATATTTTAATATTGGAATCGCGGTTGATACTCCCAATGGTTTGGTTGTGCCGGTTTTGAAAAATGTCGATAAAAAAGGTGTTTTTGAATTGGCAAAAGAAATGATGGAAATCAGTGCCAAAGCCCGAAAAGGTAAATTAATGCCTGGCGATATGCAGGGCGGCTGTATTACCATTTCCAGTATCGGTGGCATTGGTGGTACGGCATTTACACCTATTGTTAATGCACCTGAAGTGGCTATTCTTGGAGTCACACGAGCCAGTATGAAGCCGGTTTGGAATGGCCAGGAGTTTATTCCCAGACTGATGCTACCGCTTGATCTTACTTACGATCATCGTGCCATTGATGGCGCTGATGGGGTTCGATTTGTTGTCGCAATCGCTCAATATCTGAGTGATATTCGTCGCTTAATACTTTAATTCAGGAACAAAAAATGTCTGAATCTGCTTTACATGCTGAGGTTTTGGTTCTGGGCGGCGGCCCAGGTGGTTATACGGCTGCATTTCGTGCCGCTGATCTGGGTAAAAAGGTTGTTATCGTTGAACGATACCCCGTGTTGGGCGGTGTTTGTCTAAATGTTGGGTGCATTCCCTCAAAAGCGCTATTGCATATGGCGCAGGTTATTCATGAAGCTGATGAATTTGATACTCACGGTATCAGCTTTGGTAAACCCAAACTGGATATTGACAAAATTCGAGGTTGGAAAGAAAGCGTTACCAAAAACCTGAATGATGGTTTGGCGGGTTTGGTGAAACAGCGCAAGATAACTCGAGTCCAGGGAACAGGCACTTTTGTTGACGACCATACCATCGAAGTTGACGGGGGCAGTGGAAAGCAAACCATCAGTTTCGATTACGCCATTATCGCTGCTGGCTCACAACCAACTGAAATTCCGGTTTTTCCTAACGACGATCCACGTTTATGGGATTCAACTGATGCCGTTTCATTACCAGAAATACCCAAAAAACTATTGATAGTGGGCGGTGGAATTATTGGCCTGGAAATGGCAACGGTTTACCATGCGTTTGGTACAAAAATCAGTGTAGTTGAATTGATGGACCAATTGATTCCAGGTTGCGACAAGGATTTGGTTAAACCTTTGCATAGACACATTCAAAAAAAATATGAGAATATCTGGCTTGAAACAAAAGTAGCCGCTATTGAACCGCAAAAGCGAGGCCTGAAAGTATCATTTGAAGGTGAAAATGCACCTGATCCTCAAGTTTTTGATAATGTCTTGGTTGCTGTTGGACGACGCCCTAATGGCAATAAAATAGGTGCGGAAAATGCGGGGATAACGATTGATGAGCAGGGCTTTATTTCTGTCGATAAACAACAGCGAACCAATGTTGCACATATTTTTGCGATTGGAGATGTTGTTGGTAACCCAATGCTGGCTCATAAGGCAACTCATGAAGGGAAAGTTGCTGCGGAAGTTGTTTGCGGCATTAAGGCAGGATTTGATGCTTTGACCATTCCTTCCGTTGCTTATACCGATCCTGAAATTGCCTGGATGGGTCTTACGGAAACTGAAGCCAAGAAGCAAGGAGTTGAATATGATAAAGGGGCTTTCCCTTGGGCAGCAAGTGGACGTTCATTAAGTTTAGGGCGTAATGAAGGTGTAACGAAAATTCTTGCAGATAAAGAAACAGGTAGAATTTTAGGAGCGGGGATTGTTGGACCAAATGCCGGTGAGCTCATTGCTGAAGCTGTTTTGGCATTGGAAATGGGAGCTGATGTGGATGATCTCAGCCTGACTGTTCACCCTCATCCAACGCTCTCAGAAACCTTGGCTTTTGCTGCCGAAATGATTAATGGCACGATTACGGATTTATATATTAGAAAGAAGTAAAACTATTTGTTTTCAGAAAGGTTGGAGATGTGTTTCTTTTTCAGCTGAGCATAGAAAAAATAACAGCCAGTCCCTGCAAAAATATGTTTTAGACTATGCCCGCTGACTGTAGCAGTGAGTTGATAAACGGTTTGGTCAGCCATTTCAAAAATTTTGGCAAGAAAATAAAACCCCAACAAATGCCAGTAATGCTTAGCTTGGTTAGATTGGGATCTGAACAGTACAAGGATCATCGGGATCAATATCATTGGTAAAAATTGTATTAATCCATAAAATCTTAAATCACCCATACCTTGTTTTTCAGTATTTGCCCAGTAAACAATGGACATAGTTCCAAGAACTAATAAAGGAAGAAAAATTGTTTTTCCCAACTTGACCGAAACAAATTCCGAAAAGATAATCGAAAACAAAGCCATAAAAGCGATGGTCATAGGCAAACGATCCCAAATTAACGTTTGATTGCTTGGAGAAAGATGGTAGTAACCAGATCCCAGCCCGACGAAAAAAACACCTACAAAAAAAGTCAAGTACATCAAATAGGTGTTTTTAAAAAAGTCAGCTTTGTTTTGATGTATAAGCAGTTTGATTCCCCAAGCCCCGGCAAGTAAAAAAATAATGTTTGTGATTACATTAAAGAAATTAGGGGTTCTCAATAGAAGCCTTTGGTCGGCAAACTGATGATAATTTGAATTTTGGGGAATTGCGGGGATAAAAAACAGGCATGACACCGCCAAGGCTGAAATTCCAGCAAGAATGGAATATTTTTGAAAATCAGTCAGATTAATTAACATAAAAGTTCGAAGATGAATTTTTAAGAAGAAATACCTTTAAACGCCCACCAAATAAACGCCCACTAAAACCCATTTTTTTGAATCCGTCGTTAGCAAAGGAAGTCGCTATAGAATTTTGAAATGGATAGTTATTTCTGGGATTTTACGTCTTATTCATCCTAAAATCCATCCATTCTGAAGTGGGATCCTATGTGACGTAAACAAACTTGCTTTATGGCATGTTCATATGCTTAATTAATCATTAGGTAAACCCCCGGCTATGCCGGGGAGACTCTCATAGGTTTTACCTTTACGGTA
>JALXCS010000268.1:0-3577 GCA_026990815.1 Methylomonas sp.
ATGGATTTAACAGAATATTTAATAACCGGTCACGTTGACGTTCCAGTGTCCGTGTTGCCATCATTGCAGGAACATTACAGCCAAAGCCCAGTATCAAGGGTACAAATGCTTTTCCTGGAAGTCCTAATGTTCGCATAAATCGATCCATGACAAAGGTTGCGCGTGCCATATAGCCAGATTCTTCTAACAGTGCAATAAATAAATATAAAAACCCCAGAATTGGCACAAATGCCATAACATGTAAAATGCCGGTACCAACACCCCCGGCAAGCAAGGTAATAAGCCATTGCGGACTATCAACTAAATTCAGTACATATTCCGTACCATCAATAAATATAGCCCGTGTAGAATCCTTAAAAAATGGTTTGAAGGCCCTGCCCAAGCTTATGGTGAAGGTAAACATTAAATACATCACAGCAAAAAAGATAGGCATACCCAGGAAGCGGTTTAAAATGACTTTGTCAATGGTATCGGATAACTTTCTGCCGACTTCCGATTGTTGAGTCAGGGTATCGCGGGTTAATGTATTGATAAAACTATAACGACTGTCAGCGATTAAAATATCAGTCGCTTCGCCGGTTTCAGTTTCTATTTGTCGTATTATTTCCGTTGCTTTTTGGGAAATCGATGGATTGACTAAACTTATTGCAAAGTCGTCTTTCTCCAATAACTTAATTGCAAGCCATTCTGAATCAAGGGACGGATTATCGAGTTGTGGTGCTATTGATGATTTTAATTGCTCAATTGCAGTAGTAATACTTGATGGATATTTTACTGGGGAGGAAGATATTGACCTGGATTCGGCGAGACTATTGATTGTGGCTTTCAGTTTTTGAACATCAGTCGTTTGAGTCGCTGATAATGCTACAACAGGGCTTTTGAGTCGCCTGGAAATTTCATCAAAATCAATTTGAATGTCCCGTCCGGTTATATCATCCATAATATTGAAAACAATGACTAACGGCAGCTTCATTTCTAGAAGCTGCATAGTCAGGTATAAATTATGCTCAAGATGCGTGGTGTCGATGATGTTGATGATTAAATCTGCTTGTTGAGACAAAATATATTCTCTTGCGACTTTTTCATCTAACGAGGTACTTTGATCATTAACATCAAGACTATAAAGGCCAGGTAAATCGACTACCGTGATAATCTTATGATCATACTGATATTGCCCGGTTTTCTGTTCTACGGTAACGCCAGCCCAGTTGCCCACATGCTGCCTGGCTCCCGTCAGGCCATTGAATAACGTGGTTTTCCCGCAGTTGGGATTGCCTATCACCGCGACAGTGAGCTCCTCATTTTTGATGCTTTGTTCTGGTTGTCGAGTTACTAATCGCTCAATTTTTAAAGCAGCGACTTCATTTTTGCGCAAGCTTAAATCAGTTCCACGTACGCGGATTTCAATAGGGTCACCTAAGGGTGCAATTCGAACCACTGAAAACTCGGTGCCTGGTGTTAGGCCCATTGCCAATAATTTCTGACGGTAGGGTAATAAGCTTTTATCATAAGATACGATACGTCCAATATCGCCTTCATGCATATCTTTTAAGCTAATTAGCATCTTGTGCCTCCATTGCAATTAATATCGTTTTACTCCGTTCCGGTAAATAGAACAATGAATTTTAAAAAAGCCACTGTGCTTATAAAAACATTATTTTGGCATCTGCCGAGCATGTTTGTGACCATGTTCATGGGGCTCTGCTGGCTTGGTTGCCAATATACCCTTCAAGTAATCTTCAACCGCTTTATCAGGTTCTGTTTCTGGGGTAATGATTGCTTTAATACCTATGTCTGTCAGTCGTCGAACCAGCCCAGTTCCCATGCCTCCGGCAATCAGAACCTGAACATCGCCTAATGGTGAAGGATCATGAGGTGAGCTGTCATGAAAGCATTGTTCTTTAGATAATTTCAATAAATGTTTGTCTAAAATAGCGCCATTTTCAATTTCGTAAATCCAGAATTTTCTGCACCGTCCAGTATGGTCGGTGATTTGTTTGCGGTTTTGACTAGCAACTGCAATTTTCATTTTGAAATCCTGTGTTGAGTTAGAAGTTTAATTTATTTCCATGCCCGAGAGGGGTTTCTGCCATCATATAATCAATGCTATAACCTTGAGAATGCGAATTATCAATATCAGAAATTATCACACTGTAAATTGAGCCCGTATTTATAAATTAGGATTATGCCAAAGATTAAACCGTTTGAAGAATTTAGCGAAGAATATGATCAATGGTTTGCAAAAAATTCTGCAAAATACCAAACAGAACTGAATGCCTTAAAACATTTAATCCCTTCAGGAAGGGTAGGTCTTGAGGTTGGTGTGGGCTCGGGTAAATTTGCTGCTCCATTAGGGATTAAAATAGGAATTGATCCATCACTCAAAATGGTTGAAAAAGCAAAAAATCTGGGAATACAGGTTGTCCTAGGTGTGGCTGAAAACTTGCCTTTTAAGAGCCAATATTTTGATTATGTTTTGATGGTGACGACTATCTGTTTTGTTGATGACTTAAAAAAAACTTTCAGCGAAGCTAACCGAATATTGCAATCAGAAGGTTTTATTGTGATCGGCTTTATTGATAAAGAAAGCGAATTAGGAAAAACTTATCTTAGAAATAGGGATAAAAGTCATTTTTATAAAATTGCCAAATTTTATTCAGCACAGGAAGTGTTAGCACTATTAGCTGAGACCGGGTTTAATAATTTTGAGATCAGGCAAACAATTTTTCCAGGGAATAATACGCAACGAATAGAAAATGGTTTTGGAAGTGGATCTTTTGTGGTGATAAAAGCAAGCAAAAATACGTGAATTATTTGCATTAAGCGCTAAATATCCTTGCCAAGTCAAACTATCTCTGGCCCAGTTTGTTAATCAGGCAGGAAGTCGAAATCAGGACGGTTGGGGGATAGCAAGTGTGGAAGGCAATGATGCATATATACTATTCACGTTCAAGAATGCCCGTTTTGAGCGAGTAGGTTTTCGTGAAGGGCTAGGCGTAGAACTGCAGGAATAGCAATCTATTTCAAGGTTCTACAACAACGCCATTTGCGAAAATATGTACGTTGAAAATGGATATTCTTGAGCGTGGAAGGTATATCTTCCGGGAACCAGTGAGCGCCAGACAATCAAAACTGGCTCGGTTTCTTGCGCAGGAAGGTATTAATGGCAATACCGTTCTTTCCCATGTCAGACACGGCACTGTCGGAGAGGGCGTTCAAAATTCTGTGTCATTTTATGAAAATGACACAGATTTTTGAACACTACCATCATCTCATCTGATATTGTAATACTCGGCCATGATGCACAAAGCTTGATTAACGTTCTACAACAAAGCCATAAGATGGCTGGAATTATCAAACAAAACTACACTTGGGCTATTATTTTCAATACAGTGGGCTTATCACTGGCAACCTTCGGTTTTCTTAACCCAATTTTAGCCGCATTTCTTCATCATATAAGTTCAGTTTTTGTCGTGGTTAATGCGGGACGGATATATTTTGATAATATCGAAAATTCTTTTGCTCGCCCTCTCTTCGAGAAAATGGATGAATGGGCAAAAATAAATCAGCTGCAAAA